>NZ_APIO01000038.1:0-17131 GCF_000408945.1 Pseudomonas sp. G5(2012) | reverse complement strand
GATCAAGGCAGGCGACTTGATCGGCCACCTCGGTCTGTATCAGGACAGTGACGCGGATCAGCCGGAAAAGAAGCTGCACCTGGAAACGTTCAGCGGTGATGACGTCGAGGCGTTCATTGACGCCTGTCGGATTTGGGCCGAGCGCCTGCCGGAAAAAGACCGGACCTGGCTGAAACTGGCCAAGGGCACCCCCGTGGTGGCGCCTGAAGGGCACACCGCTGCGCAAATGCAGATGGCCAGTGATTCCAGCCCGCGCAGTGCGGCCGACTTGCTGGTGCCCAAGAAATTGCTCGATGGCCTGCCCCCGGACCGGAAAATCCAAGTGCCCGCGAACCCGACGCGCAACGCGCGCACCTGGTATCGCCTGGAAAACCTGCTTCACGACGCCGACAACAATCTTCTCGATGGCTGGGTGTGTGAAGAGTCAGGCGTAACGCCTTGGGTCAGTCCGTGGGACTGGGAAGGCTATGACGTCATTATCGATTTCAGCCGACCCAAACACATGCTGGCTTCTTTTCTCAGCGCCGTCGGCGGCTTCAGCGACGCACAACGCGAGCGTTATCGCCCCATCGCCGAAAAGGACGACAAGGGCCCGATGAAAAACCGCTTGTACGCGATCATCGATCGCAACCGCGACGGCAAGATGACTGCCGCTGAACTGCAAGCGGCCCTTGAGCTGCCGGCGCATGCGCAGTCGATCTCGCAGATGATCCTGTACAAGGAAAGCGAGTGGTTTGAGCAGCCGAAGATCTGGGATGCGTTGGATGAGTTGCTTGGTCATAGCGGCTCGACGCCGCACTTGAACTGGCTCGCGGAGAAGCAGCGGATTGCAGAGCTGGGGTGGTGGAGGGACGTCGCGGAAAAGGTGGGATTGCCTTCGTGGGGGAGTGCCTATCACTTTCATCCGATTGGGATGCTTGGTCACTTCGCGAACACCGTAAACGGAATGCTGAGCTGCAAAATATGCGGTGTTACGCTCAAATTAACGAGTGATTTTTTGAGCGAAATATGCGGCAACGAAGTAAACCCGCTTTTTATCAGTGCGATGGTCGATGCAGCTAAACACTTGTTCAAAAAGTACGGATTAGACAGTTGCGAGCAAATCACCCACCTATTAGCACAAGCAAAAAAAGAGACTGGTGGGTTTGTACATTTTAGAGAGTCGCTAAACTACTCTAGGAGGACATACACTGCCGCCAGACTTTACAGACTGTCTCCGACTGTAATAAATGCGGGATTCTCCAGAAAAGGGCTTTCTTTCTCAAGTGAAGAAGAAAAACTAGCCTGGATAGATGAGCATCTTATTGGTAACGATGTAGCTTACGGATTGCATTGTTATGGCAATTCTGAAAAGCCAGGGAAAGACTTCAGGGGGCGAGGGTTAATCCATCTCACTCACTATGAAACCTATAAGAAATGCGCCAAAGACACAGGTCTACCGATTGACTCTAATCCAGAGCTATTGGAAAAAGATTTCGCCGTCGCTATAGAAACAGCACTGTGGTTCTGGAAGGCAAGGCGCATATCCGCAATTGCGGAGGATCCGACCCTAAATGGGGATGCAGGTGTTACTGCGGTGACTCGCCCCATAAATATCGGGTTGGCAGGTTTGTCAGAACGCCAAAAATACAAGCGGGACATAACTGAAAAATTTAATGCAAATTTTGATAGTAGGTGCAAGCGAAATGATTAAATTAATTTTACTTCTAAGTTTTTTCTTTGGATCGACCGCTTTCGCAAGCAATGAAAAGTGCAGCAACGTTGGTCTTCGGGAAGCTTATAAATCCATGAGCACAAATGGATTGGACATATGTTTCGCCTACACGAAATCAGATGTTCGAGCCGAAAAAAAGTTATCTAGCGATCCAGACGAGATATCTCTTTACTCAGTCGCCCCATCTAAAAAACCGAAACTTATTTTTCAATTCCCATACGCGGGCACGGAAGGAACAATCACCGACGCATTTTTCTTTACAGCTGAAGGGAAGTTCGAAGAAACGCTATTTATTATTCACCGCATGGAAGCGCCAAAATCGTGGGACTCCGTGAGTGATATTTACAGCGTCAGTGTTTTTAGGTGGGAGGGAGACTCTCTACTTCCCGATCAAAAGCGCACTCGTTTTTTTGATATAGGTGGGGATACTATTGACGAGCACGGACAATCAACATATATGTACCCGTACAAAGATAAGAAAAGTATTGAGTCTGCAATTGCTTCGCCCTTGTTTCGCACCGTCGTTGCTGACGAAAAAGTCACAGGCACCATCATGGAAAAAACATTTCTTCATGATGGCGGTTCGGAGCCGTTGCCGGAGTATTCAAGCAAGATGTATTTAATCAAAGGGGACAGAGTTCTAGTGGAGGATACGACGGCCGGATGGTGCAGGGTTTTATACCAAACAAAGGTGAAGATAATTAAGAAGTGGGCGCAGTGTAGGTCAATAAATTTTTCAGTGAACCGGTGAAGTTATGCCAATCAGACTGGACAAAATTCCTGCTCCCGCACTGTGCCCTCAACCTCCTCGATTTTTACTTTGGCTCGGCCTGCTGATGCTGTTCTGTTTGCTGGGCACAGGAGGAACGCTGTTGTTCGGCGATGAAACCTTACCTCAACGGCCTGCGGAGTTCTGGCGCGCGGCCTTGGTCTTTCCAATCCTGGCCTGGTGCGTGCTGGGTTTCGGGCGAGCGATGTTATACGTTGGCGAGCATGGTGCCGCCAAAGGTTGGGATGAAGCGCGTGAAGAAGACCTGACCCGAAAGATTCGTCAAGGGCGTCGCTCGCAACAGGTGTTGGGCGTGAGTTTGCAGACGGCGCTTCGGCAGCCTGGCGATGAACCGTCAATACAACTGGAGGCTCTGCTGAGTGGAGCGAATGCGCTGAAGTCCCAAGCCTCCAGAATGGATGGAGCAATACTTCGCCATAGTTGTTTATCTTGCGATGCCGATGAAAATCCGGAAGCGCTATTGCTAAGTATATGGGCGCAGACGCTCGCCGACCTGGCGCCAACGTTGGCGCAATTGCCTGCGGATCAACCACTGGCCCTGTTGCTGGACGTCGATACCGGTTTGCCGCAGAACCAATGGCGCCGAGCCTGGCGCCAGGCGTGGCGCGAATCCGGTATTCACCAGCCCGTTACCCCTGTCGATGGCAGCGGACTGGCTGCACTGGACCTGTGGCTCGACCAGCGTATCCGCGATCGGGCGTTGCTGTTGGTGGTGGCCGTGCAGTTTGCACCGCAGCAGCCTAAGGGCACCGCCGAAGCCGCCGTCGGGTTGTTGCTTGGCAACCGCCTGACGCAAACCACCTTAGCGCCGATAGCTTATCTTCACCGCCCGGAGCAGGAGCGCACGCCCTCCTCCGATGACCTGCTTTATGCCACGCGCCAGGCCCTTGATTGGGTGCCGCTTGAATCGACATCGATCGAGCGGGTTTGGCGAGTGGGCATCGACGTGCAACGGGCTGTGGATGTTGCGAGCGTACTGAGTAAAGTCCCCATGCCAGTCAATAAAACGGGGTTGTGCGATCTCGATGCGATGTTGGGTCATCCAGGTTGCGCGTCACCTTGGCTAGCTATCGCAACTGGGACGCAGGCGATTGCGCGTGGCGCAGGACCGCAATTCATCTTCAGTGGCGCTGGTGGTGCGGCAGGGCTGTGGGGCACGGTGTTGATGCCGGTATCAGCACTTTGAAATAGGTGAATGGGAGCAAGCAGACGGCCATCCGACTTGCCCGCGAAGAACGATGAGGCGGTGCGGCAAATGCATCGCGGCGTCGCGTTCGCCGGCAAGTCGGATCGCCGCACCGCTGGCTCCTACGGTGGCCACATGAGCCGCTAGATACCCATCACCATCTGCCCGCTATCAACACGCAACTCCACACCATTGATCGCCCGTGCTTCGTCGCTGGCCAGGAACAGCACGCTGGCCGCGACGTCTTCAGGCAGGCACATGCGGTTCATCGGGTCGCTGTCGATGGTCAGGCGGTTCGGGTCGACGCCTTGGGGGAAGCTGGCGCGGGTCATGTCGGTGAGGACGCCGTCGGGGTGCAGGGTGTTGCAGCGGATGCGGAATTTGCGCCGTCGGCAAAGCGCTGCCACCGAACGCGACAACGCCGCCACCGCGCCTTTGGAGGCGCTGTAGGCCAGGTAGTCGTCGCGCCCGGCGAGGGCCGCGATGGATGAGAGATTGATGATCGAACCACCGCTGTCCTTCATCAACGCGATGCCTTCGCGGCAGCCCAGGAACACGCTGTCGGCATTGACTCGCAGCATCTTGTGCCAGTCCGCCAGGGTGGTTTCCTCGATCGAGCCGGCGATGAGGATGCCGGCGTTGTTGACCAGGATATCCAGGCGACCGTAGCGCTCACGCACATGGTCGATGACCTGGCGCCACTCAGCTTCGCTGCTGACGTCGTGACGGATGAAGGCTGCAGTCGGTCCGATCTCCATCGCCAGGGCCTGACCTGCCTCGACGTCCAGGTCGCTGATCAGCACCTGGGCGCCTTCGGCCGCCAGCAGCCGCACACTCGCGGCGCCGATGCCCTTGGCGCCGCCGGTGACCAGCGCGACCTTGCCGTGAACCCGGCCATTCTTGTTGTCGGTCATCATGTCATCTCGTGTGTATGGATCGTTTCGGCTTGCTGGGTGCGCGCGACAGCGGCACCGGCTCGTCGACCGGAGAACACGCAGTCGGCCAGGGACAAGCCACTGATGTACAGGTGCGAGGGAATGCCCAACGCGCTGCGGCCGGCGGCGTACAGGCCACTGATGGCTTGCCCGTGTTGGTCCAGCACCGCGCCGCTGCGCTCATCCACGCGCAAGCCGCCCAGGGTCAGGGCGCCCAGGGGGAAGACCGGATTGGTCACGGAGATATCGCAGGCATAGAAAGGCCCCTGCTCAAGCACCTGGCGACCGCCCTCGGACTTGCCGAATGGCTCCGGCGCTTCGCCACGGGCGGCGGCGTTGGCGGCCAGCACCGACGCACGCAGTACGGCGGGGTCCATGGCGGTCGCACTGGCCAACTCGCTCAGGCTCTTGCCCTTGCGCACCTTGAACAGCATCAGCGCCAAGGCCGGAAAACTCTGGAACCACCAGTAGCCGCCGAACAGCGCTTCGCGGATGGCTTTCTTGCGCAACGGCGCGTCCAGCACCAGCCATGCCTTGCCGCCCTGCTCTTCCATCAAGGGTTGCCCGAGGGTGGCGCCGTAGACTTCTTCATTGCAGAAGCGCCGGCCCTCGCGATTGACCACGATGCCCTTGTGCCAACTGTACGGCGGGTTGATGAAGCGCCATGCCGATACCCGCTCAAGCCCCGAGCCCTGGCCGCCGACACTGGCGCCCAGGCGCAAGCCGCTCCCATCGCAACCGGTGGCGCCGACCTTGAAGTTGCGCCGGAACTTCGGTGCGTGCTGTTCGAGCAACTGGCGATTGAAGATGAAGCCGCCGGTGCTCAGGATCACGCCATGGCGTGCCTGCACCCGAAGGGGCCTGGCGAAATCCCGTTCCAGCTGGCAGACCTTCTTGCGCAATTTGTTGCAATAGCCCGGCGCGAAGTTCTGCAGGCGTTCGGCGCGGGCGGACAGTCGTGCGTGCAACTGGGCTTGCTTGCTGCCTTCGGGCATACACCAAAACTCGGCACCCAGTACCCGCCCCCGGGGGTCGACCAGCAGTCGTCGCGCCGCCGCCTGCAACAGCGTTTTCGCTCCGGCCTTCAGGCACGCTGCCTTCAGGTGGGCAAAAAGCACCGCGCCGCCCTGCCCTTTGCCCACGGTGCGATGCCCTCGTGGTGCAGGCGGCAAGGGGCCGCCGTGGTCGGGCACCAATTCGTTGCCCGAGTAATAGAGGAAGTAGCCGTCGGGCGGGTACGAAGTCTTTCCCCCGCCGGGTGGCATCTGGTGGGCATAGGGCGCGCCGTGGCTTTCCAGCCACTCGAGGTTGCTCACACTGTCGGCGCAGAAGCGCCGCAAAGTGTCATCGCTCACCACGCCCCCGGTTTCGTGTTTGAGGTAATCGAACATGGCTTCGGGGCTGTCGTTGAAGCCCGCGGCCTGTTGATGACGCGTACCGCCACCGGCGTAGACCACCCCGCCACTCTTGGCGCTGGCGCCGCCGCCGGTGAAGCGGTCAGCGATCAGCACGTTGGCCCCCTGGGCCCGAGCTTCCAGCGCGGCGCAGGCACCGGCCGCGCCCCAGCCGACGACCAGCACGTCGCAACGTTCGTCCCAGTCCACACTGCTGCCATCGGTTACTTGCAGGGGCGGCAGCACATCGGTGCTGGGGAGGTTATCGGACATTGACATAGCCCCTCCTAACGCTGGCTAGCCAGGTGATTGGCGGCGACATAGCCGAAGGTCATCGCCGGCCCCAGGGTGCCACCCGCTCCCGGATAGCTGGTGCCCATCACCGACGCCGAGCAGTTGCCAATGGCGTACAAGCCGGCGATGGCGGTGCCATCTTCGCGCACCACCTGGGCATGCTCGTTGGTCAACAGGCCGCCCTTGGTGCCGATGTCCCCGGCGTCCAGGCGCATGGCGTAGTACGGGCCTTTGCGCAGGGGCGCCAGGCACGGGTTGGGCTTGATGTTGCTGTCACCGTAGTAGCGATCGAAGACATTGCCACCACGGTCGAAGTCGAGGTCCACACCGGAGCCTGCATAGTCGTTGACCTTGGCCACGGTGGCTTCCAGACCGAGGCTGTCGACGCCGATCTGTCGGGCCAGGCCAGCCACAGTGTCGGCCTTCCAATACAGGTTATTGAGCCACTCCTTGCGCAGGCGGCTGTCGGGCATGATCTGCCCTGGCATCAACGGCCCCATGGCATAGTTGAAACGGAAATGCGCGTCGAAGATCACCCAGGCCGGTACCGACTTGCCGCCGGTTTTCTGGTTGTCTTGATGCATGGCATCGACAAATTCCAGATAAGGCGCGGCTTCGTTGACAAAGCGTTGCCCCAGGCCGTTAACCACGATGGCGCCGGGGAACGCACGCTCGGCAAAAATCCCCCGGGGTTTGTCTTCTCCCGGTACGGCAATGGTCGGCGCCCACCAGGCCCAATCCATCAGCGCGGTGGCCGCGCCCTGGGCCATGCCGGCTTCCAGGGCCGCGCCGGTGTTGTTGCCGGGCGGTGTCGCGCTCCAGGCCTTGCGGGTTGGCTTGGGCAGGTACTGGTCACGCAGGGCCTGGTTCTGTTCGAAGCCACCGGAGGCCAGGATCACACCGTGGCGTGCCTGCAGTTGCAGTTCGGCACCGTCACGGCGCACGGTGACGCCGCTGACCCGACCGTTATCGGTGACCAGGCCGCAGAAATCGGTGTTGAGCCAAAGCGGCACGTTGCGGTCCATCAACGAGCGGCGCAAAGACGCCACCAACGAACTGCCCAAGGACGCGCGACGATCCATCTTGCTCTTGCGCCGCCATTTGAAGTCCAGCTTGTAGCGCAGCATCAGCTTCATGATCAGCAGGCGCCAGCCGAAGCTACGGGCCATGGCCTTGTGCGCATCGCGCGCCGTCCAGGCGATGCGCCCCATCAGCAGGGTCGAAGGCGAAGGCTTGCGCAGGTTTGCCAGTTCCTCACCCAGCAGACTGGTGTCGAACAACTCCGGATCCAGGGTCCGCCCACCGGGCAAAGCCCCCGGCAGGTGCGGATAATAATCAGGGTATTTGGCCGCCACGGCGTAGCGCACCCGGCTGATACGGGTGAGCTGCTCGATCATCTTCGGCGCATTGTCCAGGTAGGCACGCAGGCGCGTTTCACCGACATGCTCGCCCGCTGCCGCCTTCAGGTAAGTCAGGGCGGTGGCGTAGCTGTCGTTGCCCTTCATGCGCGCGAAATAGTGGTTGTTGGGAATCCAGATACCGCCTCCGGAGATCGCCGAGGTGCCGCCGTACTGGTTGCTTTTCTCCACCACCAGCACACTGAAACCCTGGTCGGCGAGGAATACCGCCGAAGTCATCGCACCTGCACCCGAACCGACGATGATCACGTCGTAGTGGGTCTGAGACTGAACTTGAGCCGTCATTGTTGTTATGCCATTAGCTGAGGTCAGGAAAGAACCGCCGACCACGCAGGGTGCGCTGGCGGAGTGCAGCCCCATGATCGGGGGTGCGGGGGGATGGGCTCATCGTCAAAGTGGACTAGGGGGGGGTGGCGCTTGTCCCTGTAGATTGGTCGCAGGAAGTCCGCGCGCCCTCGATTTTGTCCGCTTCATTAAGCACAGATTGTACCAGTCGAACTCTGACGTTCCCCTTCACCAATACCAAGGTGTTAAATACATTACGGAACAGCGGCAGATCACAACACCCTTTACTTAATGCGCCTATATGGAACGCTTTGGGAAATCCCCTACAAAATAAACATTTATTTCCCACAAATATGATGATGACACACTGATTAGAACTGGATAGCCTCTACTTGAGCAAAAAATTCAGTTGCACTAATGCGCGCTAATACTATCGCACAAGGATTTGACATACATGCCTGCCCTAACGACCTCTCTTGGCACTCTCTATGAAACCGTTGGTGATGGTGTAGAGTCCAGTAATGCCTCATGGAGTTTCGGAGGCACGACACCTGAACACTTTGACACCCATGTATCGAAATCCGTACCCAAATACAAGGACGGACACGATATCGTGCTGTCGCTCAGCGACTTTTTTGTAAAAACCGATAGCACCTGCTACGAACTTGGCAGTTCCACCGGCACCTTAACTCGGCAACTTGCACAACGCCATTTCGCATCGGCGAAGTGGGTGGGCATTGATGTGGAAGAAGCCATGACCCGCAAGGCGAATGAACTTTTAAGCGTATCGCCACAGCACAATGTCAGTTTCATCACCGATGATATTCTGAGTTTCCCCTATGAAAAAAGCGATCTGATAGTTGCGTATTACACTATCCAGTTTGTACACCCGCGCATTCGCCAAGCCTTGTTCGATCGCATTTATGAGTCCTTGAATTGGGGTGGTAGTTTTATCATGTTTGAAAAAGTACGTGGTCCAGACGCACGCTTTCAAGACATCCTCAGCAGCCTGTATGTAGATTATAAGCGGGACCAAGGCTATAGCGCCGATGAAATCCTGGCAAAAACCAGAAGTTTGAAAGGTGTACTGGAGCCTTTTTCCACGATGGGAAATATCGACATGTTATCTCGTGCCGGCTTCAGGGATATAACCAGTGTTTTCAAATACATTTGCTTTGAAGGATTCTTCTGCATCAAGTGACCGGAACGTGATCATGAACGCAACCATAGAACAAGAATATTTGCAACTTCTGCAGATGCCAGACACGTTTCGTGCGCAGAAAATGAATTGCGAATTGTGCAATTCCAAAGACCATTGGGTTTTACTGGAAAGCGTCCAAGGGCCCGGTGACCAAACTGTGGCATTGCCAGTACTCGGTTGCCAGGACTGCGGCCATATTTTCCAACAATACCGCTTCGATCAAGCTTTCTACGACGCTTACTACGACAAATACTACCGCCTGAGCCTGTTCGGCAATACGGGACCTGAGCGCGCGTTCTTTCTGGACCAGGTACGCCGCGGCGAACACCTTTGCCGGTACTTGCAGGATGTGCTTCCCGCCAAAGGCAAAATGCTTGATGTCGGCTGTTCTTCCGGCGGCCTGATGATTCCCTTCGCGAAACGGGGATGGACAGTAAGAGGCAATGATCCCGACCGGGCCTATGTAGAATACGGCAAAAATATCGGCCTGGACATCGATCTGGTGGGGGCCGAACGTATGAGCCCCAGTGGTGATTACAACCTGATCATCATAAATGGTTCTTTGGAACATGTTCATGATGTCAACCGAGTCATGCAACTTTGCCGACGGGCCAGTGCCGAGGATGGGTTGCTGTTGATTGAAGGTCGCGCGCTGGGTTATGGCATCGAACAAGGGTTTCTAACCCATAACCATCGTCGTTATTTGAGTGCCAGCAGCATCGAGTACCTGATGTGCCAGCATGGTTGGGAACCGATCCGGACCACCCGTGAGCCCATATGCGGGCCCACTCGGCCGGGGGCGGTGTTCGTACTGGGGCGAGCCTCTACCCAGCGTGCTAATGAGCACCTCGAAAGCATTAAGACCCAAGGCCGCATGGCCCTTCAGAAAACTTACATGCCAAGCCTCCTTGCGTTGCGAGCTCGCGCATGAGTACCTCGGTCCATGCTCTCGAAAACTCGAGCGCCCAAGCTCATTCCTGCTTTAGGGATGACCTGGTTGTGACGCCACTGCCAGCAGACTCGGTCACTTGGCGCTATAACCTCTACGATCCCAGTAACGATATCGGCTTTGAACTGGGCAAGGCCGAGTACTCGCTTGCTTTGCTCTTCACTGGTCAGCGAAGCCTTCCAGAGATCGCCGACGCCGCCCTTGTTCAGTATCGAATCAAGGTAAGCCCTGAGAAGCTTGCGCAGTTCGAGCGCAAACTGCTCAAACTGAAACTGCTGAGCAGCGATCAAACCGCTCATAAAAAGGACCTGCGTGACCCAGCCACGGGCATAACCTACGGCCCGCTGAAAGAGTATTTGCTGATTAACCTGGTGAAAACCAACCCGCAGCCACTGCTCGATCATATTTACCGGTTGGCGCCCTGGTGCTGCCGCGCGGCATTCATTTTGCCGTTACTGGCATTGGCCCTAGCGAGTTTCGTATACCTGGGCGTGCACTTCAGTACGTTCATGGCCGATGCTGGCGAGACCTATATCCACAGCTACCGCTGGTTGCTCTGGCACTTCCCGGTCATTTTGACTTCTATCGCCCTTCACGAACTGGGGCACGCATTGGCCTGTCGTCACTATGGGGTCAAGGTCAACGATTTCGGAATCGGCATCTACTTGTTGCTGGCCACCGGCTGGGTACGTCCGGTACAGGCGCAATGGTCGCAGCTGCCACTGAACCAACGGGTGATCACCATTCTGGCAGGCCCCTTGGTCAGCCTCCAGTATGCAGGCGTGAGCATTGTCCTGTGGGCGATGTTCCGTGACACCCAAGGGGTTTTGCCCGGTCTTTTTGTGGTGATGATCGTGGCTTCGTTTATTTCCCTCATTCCGACGCTGCTGCCCATCTTCAATGGCGACACGTACCTGGCTATTACCGAGGTTCTCGGGCAACCGCGTCTGCGCCAACGTGCTTTCAACTATGTAAAGCGCCATTGGCGCACCGCGCCGCTGGAAGCGGTTTCCCCTGCATTGCGCAGGCTCTACTGGAGCACATTCCTGTTGACCTGCCTGGGCTGGGTAATCGCCTGGTGCCTCACCGCAGCCACCCTGATTCGCCTTTTCAACCACCCATAAGGATGATGTCATGACCCAACCTACAGTGACCCCGGCTATCGCCAACACGGATGAACTTACCACCGACCCCACTGCCAGCATCACGCCGCAAGCCCTCAACGATATGCCGTTCGAGGAGTTCGACCTCGACGATATCGAAATCATCGAAAGCAAAGTTTTCGCCTGATCGCTCCGCGCCTCCTCGGCTTTACGTCGAGGGAGCCGCCCCCTTCCTCAGACTGGGCAACCACATGGCTCACTTCGTTAAGCCCGAACCAATTGGTGTGGGTATCCAGTACAACCCCGAAATCCTGGACTGGTTTCCATTTGAGGAGATCGTAGTCGATGTGCTGGAAATCCTTCTCGATAACATCATGGCCCCCATGGATGGCCCGCAGATTATCAAGCCTGGGGCTCAGGCGATGATCAATCGGCTGGCTGAGAAATTCACATTACTGGCGCATTCCAATTACGGCTGCGACTTTGGTTTCAGCCCTCTCGAAGAAACCGCCGCAGTGCAACGTCATGTGCCCCTGGCCAAGATGCTGAACAGTCCATGGGTCGCCAACCATTGTTTTTATGGCGACAACTCCTGGCTGGATATCTGGAGCAGCCCGCTGCAGTTTTCCAATTCAGAGGTGCTCCGCTGCGCCGAACGCGCGAAGACTTTGCAGGCGCATTATGGGATGCCATTGGCCCATGAAAACGCCGCCTATTACCTGCAATGCCCAGGCGCTGAAATGCGTGAAGCCGAGTTCTTGGCCCGGCTCGTGCAGCAGTCCGGCACCTTTTTGCACCTGGACTTGCACAACATCTACACCAACCATCTGAACCTGAAAAACTTCGACTTGCACGACTACCTCGACACCTTGCCATTGGACAAGGTGATCTCGGTGCATCTGGCGGGTGGCAGCTGGCACGAGGGGCTTTACCACGACTGGCATGACTCGTGTGTGCCCGAACCTGTTTGGGACCTGTACCAGGAACTCATGTCCCGCACCCGACCCTCGGCGATCATCTTGGAATACCAGGGACAGGCCCACCATGCGCTGACACGAGTGATGGACGCCAACGACGAACACATGATTGTCACCGATGTGCGGCGTGCTCAGAAAATCTGGAACTACTACACCAAACCAGTACAGGAACTGACGCATGGACGCTGAGCAGGTCTGGAGGCTATGGCGACGCCTGCTACGCGATGAAATGCTGCAGCAACAGTTGTACGAAGCTCAGGGCGCGATTGAATGGCTGCAAAACTTCCCCGATAACGAGCGGGCTATTCTGCATACCTACGCCAGTCAGTTTGAGAGGGTGAAATGGTTCGTCGAAAACTATCAGTTCCGCTTGGTCAACTCCTTTATCAATGCACTGGAAACCGGCGCCCCGCTGACTTTGCGCGCACTGATCAACATCGGGCTGGATCTGCCGACCCTTTCCAAGGCATTCCTGCGTCAACAAAAGTGGTTTGATTACGGGCCAAGAGTTTATGGCTATTGCGATGCGGTCCTGGACTTTCTACTTGAGCGCCAGGAGCTCGCTGATTACCCGCAGATTCGTGACCTGATAGGGCTTGAACGCGAATGTGTGCACCTCTACACCGGACTGGTGAAAGCCAGCGCCGTGGTGCCGGGCCAATATCAGCGCACCGACAGTGCACGCATTTACCAGAGCAGCTATGCGTTGTCGCAGTGGTTGCGTGATAAAAGCCTGCTGGGGCGTAGCAGCCCGGAGGGAACCAGCCAACACATCCTGGTGTATTTGCCCACCCCTGAGACCCGCCATAAATTCACGCTCATAAGCCCGCGCGCGACGTATCTCTATCGATGTCTTGAGCAACCACAGTCACTCGTCACCTTGACGCAGATACTGGGCTCCACAGCCGCCCAACCAAGCGGCGAGGACATTGCACTGCTCGGCAAACTTCATCAACTCAACGCCATTAGGATGCCGGTCTAGACCATGGAAAGCTCACAGTACTTCTGGCTGCGCTCGACCGGTTTTCCCATTCATCACTTGACGAATCTGGGCCGATTCGCCGAGTTGCCATTGTGCCGCGCCTTTGAACAAGACTTCCGCTCATTGCAAGCACTGAAGGCAACGTTGCTTGAAGAGGCCAACTCACACTCACCCCAGGCCTGCCGCAAATTCATCCGCAAACTCAACGAAGGCCAAGCCTTGCAACCCTCCGACCTGCCGCAGGCACTGCGCGAACCACTGAGTGAGGCTTTGCGGCGCTGGAACGGCTTGTTGGAGCGGGCCTCGGCGCGAGAAGGTACCGATCATGAGTACAACACCTATCTGGAGAGCGCCCGCCAAGGGCTGATCGACTTCCTGGACGACGAAGCGGTAGCCGAGGCCTTGTTCATATCCAACCCATCGGCGTTGACACGCATCCGTGAGCTGATCAAGGATCGGCACGGTAGAAACGATACCCGCAAAAAACAGAAGCTGCGTTTGGGTTGGAGTTACGCGCAACGATTCTGTGCCAAGAACGATACCTCAAGTTTTTTCGGTCCATTGGCCTGGGGCAGGTTCGATACCCGCCAGATGGTCAATGTGCAGCTGACCCAGGATGACACGGTGTGGATCAAGGATCGCCACACCCTCTTCGAGAATTGGGTGGTGCAACGGTTGGTCGAACAGATCAACCAACAATGTCCAGACACCGACCGCATGCCCCTGCAGCTCAATACCGGTTGCTACTTGCAGGAACAGACCCTGTTCATGCCGATTGGCAAAAGCCAGCGCCTCAACCCACAAACCGCGCAGGTACTGCATTACATCAGCGAGCAAAAGGGTCAAGAACCCACTTTTGTCGGGATGTTGAGCGTCTGTTCGGAAGTCGCGGTCAGCACACTGCACGACCTGCTGGAACATTTGGTGAGTAAACGGATCGTGCGTCGCGGCTGGCAAATGTCTCCTCGTGAGCGTAACCCCATTGTGCGGCTGCAACGATACTTGGCCACCGCGCGGGTATCCGATGAGTTCAGCCAGGTCTGGCGAGCGCGCCTTGAAGCATTGGAGGGCTTGCGCAGTGACTATGCCCACGGCGACCTGTTGCGCCGGACTGAATGCCTGGAGGGCTTGAACCATCTGCTGGGCGAGGCAGGGATCGACCTCAGCCGGGAAACCGGCGCCATGTATGTCGGCCGTTACCCGGTGTACGAGGATTGTTCAAGAAACATGGACATCAGCCTCGGCCAGGCCATGCTCAGCCACGTCAACGAAGAACTGGCGCCGCTGATGCGCATCAATCAGTGGCTGATCAAAGCCATCGCGCATCAACTCAATGTGGCTTTCGTTGATGTCTGGGAGCAGCGCCAGGCTGTCAGCCTCGGCAAGCCGGTTGATTTTCTCGACCTGCTCAACACCCTTGCTCCTCTGTTACCGACACTTGAAGCGCAAATCATCCTGAACCTCGATCAGCGCCTGGAAACGGCTTGGACGCAACTGCTGCAGGACCTCCCAAAGCATTCCGAAGTACACCTTTGTAACGCGGACATCGAACGCCTGATCATCCTGTTGGATACCAATATGGATGTAGCTGGCTTCGAGGTCTTTGGCAGCGACTACCACTCCCCGGATATCATGATCTCCAGTGCGTCGATGGAGGCCTTCAATCGCGGCGACTATGAAATCATCGTGGGTGAAGTGCATCCCGCAGTTCATACTCTTAGCCAACCCGTAGCCGCGCCGTTCGGACCGTTCAATACTCAGATAAATCAGCAGGTAGAGGCGATTTTCCAACAACCTCGTCTGATACTGGCGGATTCACCCACCAGTTATCAACGCTCGCATATCGACTGGCCTTTGCAGTCTTCTTACTTGCAATTGGTGCTGCCATCGGGTGGCGGTTGTGTTGCGGCGAATCAGCGGTTTGCTGCCGGTAGGGCACAAGTGCTGCGAGTGAATGATCGCCTGCAAGTGGTCGACGCCCTTGGACAGTTCAACGAAGACTTGCTGTGCGTATATTCGACTCCCATGCACCGGCTAGGCTTCGCCTTGGCTGGCAGTACCGTGACCAAACACGAGCACCGACGTGTCTGGTTTGGCCGCACCCTCTACAAGCGCGCTTCCTGGTTATTTACCAGAGATGACATGCCAACGCCGAAAGGCTCGGTCGACGAGCTCGAACACACTCTGCAATGGCGCGCCTGGGCTGCCGATCATGGTTTGCCCCGTTATGCGTTCGTCAAGATCGATACCGAACCCAAACCGCTGTTCCTCGACTTTGATAACCCGTTGTCCTTGGAGGGCATCACCAATGCGCTGAAGAACGCTGTCCACGTAAAGTTCTCAGAAATGCGACCGAGCCCTGATGAGCTTTGGCTTGAAGAAGAGCGGGGGCGTTTCTGCTGTGAAATACGCACAACCTTTTCCACATGCGAGGCTCTTGCGACATGAGTAATGAAAATTCAGGCTCTTGTGCAAAAGCCGATCAGGAAGCCAAACATTCGTTTTTGTACCTGTTCTTGACCATATTCATCCCCTTTGGCTTAGGTCATTTTGTGTCCTACCTGTTTCGCACGGTAAACGCCTTGATTTATGCGGATCTGGAACGGGAGCTGCTGCTTCCCGCCAGCAGCCTGGGCCTGTTGACCGGCGTGTACTTTCTAACGTTCGCCGCAGCGCAGATTCCGCTGGGTGTCATGCTCGACCGCTACGGTCCGCGCAGCGTGCAGGCCCCCATGTTGCTGTTCGCTGTGTTGGGCTCGCTGATTTTCAGCTTCTCCCATACCGAACTGGGCCTGATCATTGGTCGCGGACTCATCGGTCTAGGCGTTGCTGGTTCGCTGATGAGCGCGATCAAGGCGTGTGCCATCTGGCTGCCTGCCGAACGTCTGCCACTGAGTACAGCATGCCTGTTATCGGTGGGCGGCCTGGGCGCAATGGCGTCCACCACACCCTTGCATGAACTGCTCAAGTGGATCACATGGCGTGAAGCGTTCTTGATTCTGGCGCTGCTGACTTTGTTCGTCTGCGTAGTCATTCATCGGAGCGTGCCGCGCACCTACAAGCCCAAACACACCACCCTCGGCGAAATGTCCAAGGCCGTGGGGACGCTTTACTCCTCATGGGTATTCTGGCGGCTGGCGTTGTACTCGGTATTTGCCCATGCGATCTACATGTCAGTGTTGTCGCTATGGATGGGGCCTTGGCTACGCGATGTAGCCCATTTGGATGAGTCCAGCATGGCCCAAATCCTGCTCTGGGGTACCGTGGCGATGGTGGCAGGTTCGCTGGCCTTCGGCTCAATCACCGACTACCTGCGGCGCTTTGGTGTGCAACCGATCATGGTGTGTGGTGGCGGGGTTTCAATCTTCATCGCATTTCAATTACTGATGATCAGCGGCCTACCTGTATCGCCGCTACTGATTGCTATGGGTTTCAGCTTCTTCGGCACCTCCACCACCATGAACTACGCGATCGTGGCTCAGTCTGTGTCGCCTGAGCTTGCCGGGCGGGTCAGTTCATCGTTCAACCTGGTGGTATTCGTGCTGGCGTTCGTCTTGCAGTGGTTGATGGGAGAAATTCTGAACCTGTGGCCAGCATCTGGGCAAGGGCACCCGGTGGAGGCTTATCGGTGGTCGCTGGGAGTGATGATCGCGTTGCAGGTACCGGGGGTCTTGTTGTGGCTGAGTTTTAAACCTTGGGAACTGAAAATCGCGGTAGCGCGGTAGAACTATGACTGCCGAATGATGGGTACTGGATGCACGTCGATTTTGACGTCACGACGACCCGAAACGAATGTTCTAACCCAACAGCGTGGGAATGCATCTTGTGACGCTCCGCGTCACCGTTGCGCACGGCTCACATCATGCGTCGTCAGCGGAACGCGGAGCGTCCCTGGCGGCATTC
>NZ_APIO01000037.1:0-66588 GCF_000408945.1 Pseudomonas sp. G5(2012) | reverse complement strand
TATGCACTCCGACAGCAAATCACACCCCAAACGGATAGGTTTCGTCCTCCGCTTCCAGTTGCTGGTTTTTCGGCAGCGGCAGCGCGGTAACCGGCCTGGTTTGCTCGATCCAGATCATGGCATCGAACTGTTCCGCCAGCATCGACTCGAAATAGTGACTGAAGCGTTCGGTTTCGGGACGGTAAATCACCCCGATGGCCCGTCCCAGCAAGCACGTGGACAGGACGCTGCGCAGCTCTTTGCGCTGCGTGTCACGCCAGTCGGTCAGCGACGCTGCAACGCCCGCCTTGAGGAACTGATGCTCCCAGCTGTCTGGCCGGGAGGGGCGGATGTCCTTGATCAACATCTCGCCGTCCCAGTCATCAGCGGCAGCCACCTGACCGCGGTCAGTGGCCATGCCGATGAGTACGACATCGCGTCCGAAGGCGCTGCGACACAGTTGACCGATGTTGAACTGCCCCTTCCAGCCCATTTCCGTGGCGCCGGCATTGCCGATATGGGAGTTGTGGGCCCAGACCACGGCCTTGGCTTGCGAGCCCCGGTGTTCGAGCAACGCGCGCAACGTATCGAACATGTGCCGGTCACGCAGGTTCCAGGAGGCTGTCGAGCCCCGATAGATCGCGCGGTAATACTGCTCGGCCGCCATCACTACCCGGGCATTCTGCGTCGCATTGAAGAAGGCTTCGTCGTTGCGGATGAGCCCGGCCAGTTGTTCAGCCAGCATGGCATTGAGCTGATCGATCACCGGCTGTTCACAGGGCATTACACCGGCGCGCTCGACAAAATGGCCATACAGCGCAGGGTCATCCTGCCATGGGGTCAGGCAGCCATAGCGCCGACGTGCTTCCTGGGCCAGGCGCGGGTCAACCCGATCCAGATAGCTCAGTACTTCATGAATGGAATTACGCAAGCTGTAGACATCCAGGCCGCGAAACTCGACGCGATGTTCAGGCGCTTGCTGATGGTTGAACTGATGCAGCCAGTGGGTGAAAGCCTTCACCTCGCTGTTGCGCCACATCCAGGTGGGGAAGCGGCTGAAAATGTGGCGCTTCCACGCCGTATGCGCCAACCCTCGGACATACTGGTCGACATGGCCGGCGTCGGGCCAGTCGGCTTCCACCGCGACAATATTGAAGCCGTGCCGCTCGATCAGCCGTTGGGTAATCGCAGCCCGGGTTCGATAGAATTCCCGGGTTCCATGGCTCGCCTCGCCGATCATCACCACCCGCGCGTCGGCGTAGCGGTCAAACAGGTCGCCAAAAGCGGGGGAATCCAGGTCCGGCAACGGTTCGGCGTATCGATGCAACACCGGCGCTATGTGCGACGTGTCATCGTGATGTTGCTGGCCGTAAAGTTGTTCCAGCAATGATTGCGTATGAGAGTTCATGAACGCCATCCTCCGAAAGGTAGGCTGCTGGTGGCGGCATGGCGCTCGGGTCGTACCAGAGGCTCAAGCGCCCCGAAAACATTGCACGGGTTTACAGGTACAGGCGGTGAATGACCTGTTGGGGGTCGAAGGGGTCGTCGTGTGCTTCAAAACCAAGACATCTGGCCAGGTCGCGCAGGGGCGCGTTGCTGGAGGCGCCAACCGAGTACAACAGGTGGACGCCGTTACTGCGGGCGGCGTCGATCAAGTGCTCCATCAATAACGTTCCCAGGCCCAGGCGTTTCCAGGCAGCGGCGACGGTCAGCGCGCATTCGCACTGGTATTGACCCATGGCGGCATAACGACTGGCGCCGATTGCGCTCAAACGGCCATTTTCGTGGACCAGCGCTATGCAGCCTTGGCCCTTGCGAGCTTCGTGCTGTTGCCCGAGTAAAAACCCGTGCCGGGACGCCGGCGCCAACTGCCGGACAAGGGCGCATTCATAAGCTCGATCTGCTTGCGCGACATGCCGGATCAACACCGCACGACCGTTGCTGAGTACATCAATCCGGGATTTTCCACGGGCGTAGTCCCAGTCATGCCAAACATCGGGGCTCTTGGAAGCGAGCATCGTGCGGCCCTCCATCCAGCGTTCTCTTGATGCGTAGTAAAACCTGCGAGTTTCAATTCTTTTCTACGCCGTTGGCCGTTCCCGGATTTGATCTGGATCAGGCACGAGTGAGGCGATCAGGGTGAGTCCGCCACGCATGCTCATTGGATCGCCCCGGGTAACCTGGGGTTAGCCGGGGCGATCATTCAGGCGATCAGCAATTGATCTTCCACCTTGGTGACTCCCGGCACCGACCAGGCGGCTCGTTCGGCGATTTCACGCTCGCGCCAGAAGTGCACTTTGCCTTCCAGTTTCACGACACTGCCTTCGACTTTGATACGTATGCCCTTGGCGTCGACTTCAGCGTTGCGCTTGAGGGCTTCTTCGATACTTTGCTGGATATCGACGACGTTGACTCTCGGGCGCAGGGTGATGCGGTTGTCCACGCCCACAACGCCCGACAATTTGCGCACCGCGCTTTCGGCGAGCTCCTTCTGGTATTGCCAGTCCACCTGGCCTTCCAGGGTTACCCAGCCTTTTTGCACGACGACCTTGACGTCGCCTTCGGGCGTATCGGAGCGCCAGGAGATAATGTTGACGGCACGATTGGCGATGGTGTCATCGGCCGTACCTGCGCCTTTTTCCAGCCGGACCTGTATTTCCTCAGCCACGGCACGCACGCCTTTGATCGCTTTGACTGCCCGTTCGGCACTGACTTTCTGGGCATAGCTTTTTACGTGTCCGGAGAGTGTGACAACGCCATTGTCCACGCTCACGCCAATGTGGGCGGCGTCGATATCGGGTTGAAAATCAAGCTCATCCAAAATGGTATTGCGCAAGGTTATGTCGCTCATGATCCTGTCCTCTCCCGCATGACTGAAGTACATGGGCTGCCAAAGCCCATGTCTTTTTTTACGCCTGAGCGACACCAGGACATTGAGTTAAATCAAAAAGGCCGCAGTCGCCCGCTCTGCCATTGGCCAGCCGGTTTTTTGATAAATGTCAGAAAAAGCCTGCAGTGGCGTTGGATACTGCGTTTGACTGGCCTTCGCAGCCGGGACTTATTTGGAGAAGATCATGGACAAGCGCTTGCCTGTTGTTTGCCTCGGTATTCTTCTAGCCACCACTGCCGGATGCAGTAGTAAGCAGGCCCAGGAACTGGATGCCCGGCTGGAATACGCTGAAAACAACGCCGCAATGGCGCGATTGAGGGCCGATGAGGCGCACCTCAAGGCGGAACTGGCGATGGAAGTGGCACGTCAGGCACAACGGACCGCCGATGAAGCCAATGCCCGTACCAGCCGAATGATCGAAAAGGGAACGCCTAAGTGACATTCAGAGGTGATAGCGTGACTGTACAAGTCGCCTGATCTGTTCCATTGCCTGCCCGGGTGCCAGGCTTGTGTCCGTCTCGATCAGGCGGGTCTTATTGGCAAGCACGTCGTCCCGGATCACTTTGCGAAACCAATTGGAAAAATCCCCGACATTGATATGTTCGCGAAGGGCGGGCTCTTCAAGTCGTGTTGAACAGGACAAAAACTCAGTCAGGTTAGAGGCGCTCTGGCCAAGTGCGGGAAAGTGGAATGATCGCCATGCACCCACATCTCCCGCGACGTACTTGCCGCTGTGACGGTGGTGCTTTTGATGAGGCTGCACCTGATCGAGCAGGAAGACCTCGTCGCCTTCGTGCACATTCCAAAGACAGGCGTTTTCGAGGCCTGGCGAGCGTTCTGGAAACCCTGGGCTCGGGCGCTGCATGCGTTTGGCGAACTGTTCGACCAGTTCCCGGGCGGTGCTGCCGAGTGTCACCAGTACGTCTACCCCCTCAAGCAGTGCCGGACAGACCTGATCGAAGTCGAGGGCAACGATGATTGCGCCAATGTCCCCGAGAAAACCCGGCGGCCAACCTGCGCAGTGGGGAAGCATGTAATGCGCTTCGTCGACGATCAGCCAGTAAGGCCGGCCGGAAGCGCTGCGCAAATTCTGGATAAAGGGCAGCAGTTCGCCAAACAGCTGCACGCGCGCTGCGGGATCCAGGGCAAGGGCGTTGACCACCACATTGAGCTGAGCCTGTAGAAGGTAATGCACCGACTCTTCTGTCGTCGGGGGGGCGGTCAGCCCGCCGATCGTTACCGCATCTTCCAGCGTCAGATAGTCTCCCTCTGGATCGATGATGCAAAATCCCTGATGAGCCTGGACCATTCGTTCTGTCAGCCAGGTGATGTAGCTGGATTTACCGGCACCCGAATTGCCAACGACCAACATCACCGATTCCGCAGGCAGCCAGAGCTTGCGGCCATGGGTGGACTGGCCCAACTGGACGCCAATGCGTTCGACGCAAACCAGTGCCGCGTCTTTTTCCAGCAGCATGTCGACCAGTTCGCAGACACCTTGGCCATGATCATGAGTCAGGCACAGGTCAGCGCTGGACTTGATCGACGCTATGGCATTGTTCACCGCCGCGGCACAGCCGCAGATCGATAGAAAGGAGTGGTCGTTTTCCGCATCGCCCACGCCCACCACGTTCAGCTCGCATATGCCCAACTCGCGCAAGGCTGCAAGAAGGCCAGACGCCTTGTTCACGCCGGTTGGCAAGATCATGATCGCATCCTTGTTGAACGTTATCTGCAGTTCAAGGCCGAGCTCTCGAATGCTGCTGACCACCGCATTTTCAAACGGCTGCCAGGTGGCGATGACCGAACGACCGATCGACAAAGGCGTGACACCCTTGTCGCGCAGGTGGCCCACCAGCTCGGTCGAAGCGGGGTCTGCAATAAGCTCCTCGGTGTCTGTGCTCGGGTCGTACAAGATCGCGCCGTTTTCCGCAACGACCCTGTCAAACAGATCCAGGTGTGGAAAATGATGCTTGAGCGCTTGCAACTCCCGGCCTGAAATCAGCACGAGCTTGCGGCCGCTTTTTTTCAGTTTGCCGAGCGCTGCGCAGACCTGCGGTGGAACGCTGCCGTTTTCGGCAATGGTCCCGTCATAGTCCACTGCCAAGGCCAGGAAGTGCATGCTTGCTCCATTGTCTGACTCAATTGAGAGAGGCAGGGCAGAACACGAGCTGCCCGTCTACCGATTTCACGTCTGTATTGGGATGCTGATTCCTTGCGCCAGCATTGATTTTTGTCAATTTCAGGTGCGATCGCCGGGCGAAAATGGTTAAAAGCGCACTTCAGGGGTACAGGTCATGAACGTCAAGGGCATGCAACGTACTGACAACCGGTCACCCACCATTCTGGTCATTGGCCTGGCCACGCTCCTGGGCTGCACCGGGTCCAATGAAGACGGGGCGCAAGAAGCGGTACCGATGTCCGCGATCGCCATGGCCGACAATCTGTGTTCGTTGTGTCACGGGCTGACGGGGGAGTCTGTCTCGCCCCTGGTTCCAAAGCTGGCTGGCCAGCAAAAGGACTATTTGACCTTACAGCTGACCGACTTCACACAGCATGGCCACAACGATGTACCCGGTAATCGCTACATGGGCGGATTGACCCATTTGACCGGGACTCAGATTGTTGAACTGGCCGACTATTTTTCGAGCCAGAGTGCCATGAAGGCGCAAGCCGATACGCCGGATGCGCGCGGTGAATCGATCTTCCGCCAGGGTTTGCCGCAGGCAGGCGTCGCCGCATGCAGCAGCTGCCATGGTGCGGACGGGCGGGGCAATGGGCAGGTTCCACGGGTGGCGGGTCAGCATGCGATGTACATGGCTCGCCAGATCCTGCGGCTTCAGCAAAATGTGCAGCGCCCCCACGGGGCTCCGATGCAGCAGGTGGATCATGCGCTGTCTCAAGTGGATGCCCAGTCGGTCGCGCAGTACATGGCGACACTCGGGGCCAGGCAATGAGCGGCGGACAGGGCGAAAAGATGTAGGCGCAACTCCGGCTGGACATGGCGTGATCACGCCAGCGCTGCTCGGGTGCAGCCAGATTGATCTAAATCAATGGGCATCCTGTTATCGGCCGCATGCTGGTCTCATGGATGGGTAAGGGCGCTGGGTCATGAACATCAACAAGCTGATCGGTATTCACGCGGTGCAAGGTTGGTGGCGGAGCAGGGGAGCGACAATAGGAAACCTGCGTCGACCCGGCAAAAGGCTCTGGAAACGTGACGCAACCTACCTGCTGTTGATCTCGCTGGCGTTGCCGGCGGGTTATTTCATGGCGTATTACTATGCTGCCCATACTTTGAGGGAATTGGTGAGCTCTTGCTCCGCGCGTTTCGAGATCGAACTTGAAAAAGCCGAGATAGAGCCTCCCATCGAAGCCCTATCACGATCCTTGTGCGAATGTCAGGCGCAAACACTGCTCAACAAAAACGGCGTCGTGCGCATTGCGCTGGTCGACAGCCACCTACTGGATCCGCAGTCACTCGAGCCTGTAACGGAGGAAGACGGAGAGGCCTGTATCAACGCCCTGTGGAAGCCAGACGCCGAACTGGCCAAGCGCCTGACGCTTGAGTGACATACTGCAAATCGTGCCTGCATGTTCATCTACGCCAGGGATCAAGGTGTGCTGATCAGTATCAATTCGGATGCGCATCGCACGGCTGATTTTTCCCAGTTGCGTTTCGGGGTCGCGCAGGCACGTCGAGCCTGGCTGGAACCCCATAACGTGCTCAACACTCGGTCGCTATCAACGCTGAAGTCGTTTCTGCGCGGTGGCGGGGACAGGCAAACAGAACGGGTTCAAAGCTTATGTCAGCGTTAGACAACACGCCCCGGCCATTCGATTCAGCTGGAACAAGGGATCGCAGACTTGATGTAGATCAAGTCGCAAGCAGGGCAGACTTTCAAAATCAAAAAAAGTGGCGGGGTTGGCTCTTGGGCGCAGAAATGCATGAGCGACTTTCTGAATGCTGAGTAACTGGAAGGGCTGGAAGCCTGGGACGGGGCGCTCGTGCACTCGTCCATGTAGGACTTTCATCTGACTGGAGGACCTGTCATGAGCCAGTATCAACGCTTGTTGCTGATAATCGATCCGACGCTGCGCCAATACCCGGCACAACATGCGATGGCGCTGGCCAGGGCCAGCGGCGCCAGTCTGCATATCCTGGCACTTGTTCCCGCTATAAAAGGGTTGTGGATGCTTGAGGAGCGCGACAGGTTACAGCTTCGTGAGGATTGCCTGCGACCCCATCACGACTGGCTCAATGAGCAGACCGCCCCGTTGCATGGCAGGGGGATCACAGTGACCACGCAACTGGCGTGGGCTGAAGATATGGAAAAGGACATCATCGATTATGTGACCGACATGCAACCTGATCTGCTGATCAAGCAAATCCGGCATGAGTCGGCATTCAAACGGGCAATCTTCACCCCGCTGGATTGGCAACTGCTGCGCCATTGCCAAGTGCCGGTGTATCTGGTGGGAAGCAGCCGGCACGTGTTACCACGCAAAGTGGTGGCTGCTGTCGAGGTCACCGATACCACGCCCGCCGACAACACGTTGAACGAACGGATCATCCAGCAGGCAAGTAGCCTTGCCCTGCAGTGCGATGCCGAGCTGCATCTGCTGTACGCCTGCACCATCTCGGCAGCGTACCTGGCGGACTATGACGGCCTTACCCTTGCTGAACTGACCAAGGCGCTCGGCAGGGATCTGAAAAAAGCCTTTCTGGCGCTGGCCGACCAGTTCGGCGTGCCGTCCGATCGCCGGCATTTCATAGAAGGACACCCGATCGCAGTCTTGAATGAGTTTAGCCACGACCATCAAATGGATGTGATCGTCATGGGCAAAGTCCAGTCCCGTGGTCTGGGTAAGTTATTGGGCAGCACCACCGAGCACATCCTGTACCAGGCGCCATGCAGCATTCTGGCGGTATAGAAGCGGCGTTACAGGCGCGCGTAATGGGCCTTTGTAGAAACTGGATGTAGGGGAGGGGGCTGCACCACGCGGCGATCATGTGAACGACTGCATCGACATATCATCAGCCTGGAATTGGTTTATCGGTGTCTGGGCCGGAGTATTGCGACATCGAACTTGCACGTGCCGATTGATGCCATAACGCGGTTTTGTATTCGCCCGAATGGCAGGAGAGATGAGGAGCACCGCCTAGGTTACCCCTGCGGAATCTGGGTTTGGCGTTTGGTCTGGTCCTTCTCATCGACGGATTTTCCAGTTACCTAGGTATCCGCAAGGTGTTGAGGATTGAGCCATTCGAGACTTTCAGAGAGAGCAGTATCTGAATCTAGTTTTATATTCCCAGTGTTTTGCCTAGCCTTAGAGGAGGGTGGTTTCGCATCACTGAAGTTTAAATCTACTATTAGCTAACTCAACTAAACAGACATTTAGTTTAGTTATTCTTTTTGGTCATAACGGAGCGGGCAGCTGAAGGGGCGAGTTCATCTCAACATTAAACGCACGAGATCCGTTCGAGTTAAGCTCTGGTTGAAAATTTCAATCGGGAGTAAGCCTAATGCCGCAGCATCTGACGCCATGAATGGTCGAAAGCGCATAACGGTATTAAAAGGCCGCAAAGCACCTTAAGTATTGCGACAACATGCTACCAGTTGCTCAGACCAATGCTGCACTTGGCATGGAAATCCTGCTTAAAAGCTTCGTTTCAATGCCCAATGGCAAGCTTGGCCAGGTCAAGAAACCTATGAAGTTGACCACCCAGCGATCAAGGCCGCACATGAGCATCTGAAAGCTGCAGACAGAATTCCTGAAGATCGGATAGGCAAACCGGCTGATAAACACGATCTGTTGACCCTGTTTTATGCGATCCCTGAACCGATCCGGCAACGAGTTAGGCTTGATCGTCGTGAACATTGGATCGAGTAACATCGGGACGTTTTTTCCAAGGCGCGTTATCAATACGAGATAAATGCCAGGAGTGGCTCCAGTGACATCTTGACCGGATCTTGGACGATCTGATTGCTGACGTAGTCGACTGGTATCGCGAACCGGGTTGCAAAGACCTGTTCATCGCGTGTTACGGAATGCCGTCGCAGGAGCAGCTATCGGATTCCGATCTGGAGTCGGAGAGCCTGTGAGCCAGGCTTTAAATCTGACCACACACGCTCACACGTCCGTATAAGGCGATACGCATAATGTATATTATGTTAAATCATGTATTTGGATTGTTCTCGGTTGCTCACCTCATCAGTCTGGAGTTCTGCCTGCCCCCATTCCCAGTTCTACCCACTGATCACCGAACCTGAAGCACCTTGCGCATGTACATCCACATCCAAGCAAATTCATTTTCTGTTGGAGATTACAAAGCATTGTGAGCAGGCCCAGAGACTCACAGCATTCATCCAGGTAACTAACCACCCCAGATTCGTCCTGTCTGTGTGTATGTCACAACGCATCCCTTAACGCTGTCGTAAAAGACTTCGTCGCCATAAAAAACGTCACCAAACACACCGCCATACGCACCTTCCGGTTCTGGATCGTGGGAAAGTTCCGATCCTACGGTTGTGGCGTAGATGTGGAATCTGATGTCGGGCCTGTTCTTTAAATAGGCCGTGAGTTGTTCGGACGTCGAAAAATATCGATCTTTTTCGCCGGTCTGTGCGGTGAGAAAAGCAAGCTTAACCTCATGGAGAACGCGTTGCTAATAAGTAAGGATCATCGACTTATCCCTCCGCTATGGTGTTCGCTGGTTGATAGCTCAAAGGTAGAAATTTCTACCTCATGCAATCAAACATCATCCTCCTGACGTAATCAACTGCACATCCAACCCAAACCTCTCCTGAGAACCCTCCCCCCTTACCAAATCAGAGCTCACCAGCAAATTCCACCCAGATCTTTATCAGCGAGACTGACGCCAATGTGCGGTTGCTGTGGTCGACCTTCCACTCCATCGAAATGGCCAGGCGTTAGTGGTTGCCGTGTTGGATGGGATTGAAACGCCTTGCCAGTAAGACCTGAATTCAGGCTTGCTGGCTACGCTCTGTTTCCAAGTCACTTCACTTCCTCCACCTCATAGTTCGCAAAACCAAAATCCTCGGACTGAGCAGCGTAAGCGGCCAGCCAAACCTGAGCCTGTACGCAAAAGCAAAGGGCCCAGAAGCGCTAAAGCATCAACCCCAACCATGAGCTTCCTCGATGAAGTGCAACACGGCGCTGGAACGCTCATCAATGCGCGAAATCAGAGAAAGCTCACTGACCATTTCCGGCTGAGCCAACGGAATTATCCGCACGCCAGGCATGGTCAGTCGGGTCATGGTTTCCGGCACGATACTCAAACCAATGCCCGCTGCGACCAGTCCGGGAATGCTCATCAACGAGGGCACATACATGATGTTCTCCGGATGCAGTTGATTCTGTCGGCAGGCCTGCAGTGTGTGCGAGGTTAAGCCGATACCGGCAGTGTCCTGCAAAAATACGAATTTCTCGTGCCGCAGCATCGCCAGCTCGCCGGTAAAACGTTCGGCTAGTTCGTGGTTGTCCGGCATGAGCAGGACGAGATTGGACTGACTGAAATGATGTGTGCGCAACCGGTCTGGAAGGTGATCCTTGAACACCCTGGCAAACGCCAGATCCAGCTTGTGATCGAGCAGCATTTCAAACTGCGCGCGAATACCCGCATCCACCAGCGACACTTTGACTTCGGGGAACGTGCTGAAGTAATGCCGCAGCAATTGCGGCAGATTGGCCTCGAACAATGCCGAATGGTAGCCGATGTTGATTTCGCCGACTTCGCCCCTCCTGGCACGCCGCGCAGCCGCAATCGCCAGTTCGCTAGACTCAATGGATTGCCTGGCATGGGGCAGAAACGCCAGGCCGGCAGCGGTCAATGCCACGCCACGGTTCTCGCGCCTGAACAGTGTCAGGCCTAACTCTGATTCAAGGGTACGCATCAATTGACTGAGCGCCGGTTGTGCAATGCCCAGCTGCTCGGCGGCCTTGCTGAAATGCTGGAGGTCGGCCGCAACGACAAAGGCCTTCAGATGTCGCAGTTCCATTAGGCGTACTCATAAGGTTGGCTTATGTATTTGTGCAGATTTCGATAATTATTCTGCAAGCAGGATGCGTTAACGTCTACCCACTTCGACGCGTCCTTCCAGTGGCCCTGCCCCGAATGGGAACGTGTGAGTACCCATAACCATAAAAACAACGACGAGCACCTCTATGAGCACGACAAGTCACGAGACTCATGATTCGCGCATGCCTCGCAAAGCGGTGACCGCCGCGACTATTGGCACCGCGCTGGAATGGTTTGACTTCACGCTGTATGGCGCGATTTCGGCAACCATTTTGCCCAAGCTGTTTTTCCCGGCGATGGAACCAACGGCGGGCCTTCTGGCCTCGCTGGCAACCTTCGGTGTGGGTCTGGCCGCTCGCCCATTGGGCGCGATTACCTGTGGCTACCTCGGCGACAAACTGGGCCGTCGCAACCTGATGCTGGCCACCGTGACCCTGATGGGGCTGGCGTCAGTACTGATGGGCCTGTTGCCGACTTATGGTCAGATCGGCGTCTGGGCACCGATTCTTCTGGTGCTGCTGCGCATCATTCAAGGCTTCGCACTGGGCGGTGAGTCCACCGGCGCCCAACTGATGGCCTTGGAACACGCCTCACCCGATCGCCGTGGGCGCTATTCGGGCATGCTGGGCCTGTGCTCACCGCTTAGCCAGATTTTGGCCAACGGCGTGCTCATGGGACTGGCCGCCACGTTGTCCAGCGAGCAGTTTGAAAGTTTTGGCTGGCGAATCCCCTTTCTCCTCAGTTTCATACTGGTGGTGGTCGGGATCTTCATCCGCCTGAAAGTCGATGAAACACCCGCGTTCGTTGCCTTGAAAAAGACTCCGGTCAAACAGGAAAAAAGCCCACTTAAATCCGCCGTCGGCAGCCACTACAAGACCATCCTGCGCTTGATGTTGTTCTTCTGCTCGCCCGCTGCGCTGTTCTATCTGATCGTGATCTTTTCCCTCAGCTACCTGACCAAGCACCTGGGCTTTAGCCAGCAAACGGGTTTTATGTCGCTGATGGTGGCAAACGTCTGCGCGATATTCGGTGCACTGGCCGGTGGTTACCTGGCCGATCGCTGGGGTCGAAAAAAGGCGCTGGCGCTGGGTTCGTGCATGACCTTGCTGATCCTGTTCGTGTACTTCCCGATCCTCAACACCCTGAACGTCCCCGCCATCATGGCAATCATGGGGCTGTTCCTGGGCTTCACCCAGTTCCAGAGCGGCATCCAGCCCGTGGCATTCGCCGAAGCGTTCCCGACCCAGGTTCGCTATTCGGGTTCCGCACTGGCCTACACCGGCGCCAACCTGGTCATTGGCGGCCCAATGCCAATGATCGCGGTCTATCTGATGGCCCAGTCGAACAACTCGCCGTGGCCTCTGGTGACGCTGTGCGCGGTGATCAATCTGATCTCGCTGGCGATGATCGTCATCGGCCCGGAAACCCGAGGTATTGACCTAAATACCGTCGCTGCACAAGACACCGTTGATACCACCCCCACCGCCATACTCACTAAATAAAGCAGCAGGACGACCATGAACCGCACTGTCTTCATCCTCAACGGCCCTAATTTGAACCTGCTGGGTCGGCGCGAGCCGCACATCTACGGCCACACCACGCTTGATCAGATTCGCCAGACCAGTGAAAGACTGGCCGAGGAACTTGACCTGGTCTGCGACTTTCGCCAGACCAACCACGAAGGCGTGATGGTCGACTGGATCCAGGAGGTTTTTGAACAGGGCGCGGCGCTGATCATCAACCCGGCCGGCTTTTCGTTTCACTCGATTCCGGTGCTCGATGCCCTGAAGTTGCTCGATACACCGCTGATCGAACTGCACCTGTCGAACATCCACGCCCGCGATGAACTACATCGTCACTCGATCATGTCCGGTGTGGTCAACGCCGTTATTTGCGGCATGGGAGCCGACGGTTATCCCCTGGCTATCAGGGCCATTGATGACCTGCTGCGCCGCAAGGCCCTGGGCAACTGACGCATCTCATCGCTTACTCCTGATACGGCGGTCTCTTTGGCAGAAGGTTAGCCGGGCCGCCTGCGCCTGAAATCCAGGTGCCGACCTCATAAGTGCACACAAAAAAACAATAATCCACTGCGAGAACACCTCCATGTACTCCCCTCTTTTTCACTGCAACGTGCCCGTACGACGCTCCTTGATAAGCCTGGCCCTGGCACTCGGTGCAGGACAGGTCGCCGTTGTCCAGGCCGATGAAAACAGCGGTTTTATCGAGGGCGCCAGCGCCACGCTGAATCTGCGCAATGCTTACATCAACCGCAATTTCGTCAACCCCGCCTACCCCAGCAGCGCCGCGCCTCAGGGCAAGGCTGAGGAGTGGACGCAAAACTTCATCCTTGACGCCCGCTCCGGTTATACCCCGGGAGTCGTAGGGTTTGGTGTTGATGTGCTGGGGCTTTATTCACAGAAACTCGACGGCGGCAAAGGCACGGGCGGCACTCAGCTTTTGCCTATCCATGATGACGGACGCCCCGCCGACAATTTCGGACGGCTTGGCGTTGCCGCCAAGGCCAAGGTGTCGAAGACGGTGGTCAAGGTAGGCGAATGGGTCAGCACGCTGCCGATTCTCCGTTCCGATGACGGCCGTTCGTTGCCGCAGACCTTTCAAGGCGCCCAGATCACCTCCCAGGAAATCAGCGGATTGACGTTGTACGGCGGTCAGATCAGGCAGAACAGCCCGCGTAACGACGCCAGCATGGAAGACATGTCCATGAACGGCAAAGCGGCGTTCACGTCTGACCGATTCAACTTCGGTGGTGGTGAATACACCTTCAACGAGAAACGCACCACCATTGGACTCTGGTATGACGAACTCAAAGACATCTATCAGCAGCAATACATCAGCTTGACCCACAGCCAGCCGGTGGGCGACTGGACGCTCGGCGCCAACATGGGCTTTTTCACCGGCAAGGAAGACGGTGCCGCCCTCGCTGGCGACATGGACAACAAAACCGCCTTCGGCTTGTTCTCGGCAAAACTGGGGGGCAACACCTTCTATGTGGGCTTACAGAAACTGACCGGAGACACTGCCTGGATGCGCGTCAACGGAGCCAGTGGCGGCACGCTGGCGAACGACAGCTACAACTCCAGTTTTGATAATGCTCAGGAACGCTCCTGGCAGGTGCGCCATGACTTTAATTTCGTCGCAGTGGGCCTCCCGGGACTGACCATGATGAACCGCTACATCAGTGGCGACAACGTGCACTCGGGAGCGTTTACCGATGGCAAGGAATGGGGGCGCGAGTCAGAACTGGCTTATGTGGTGCAGTCCGGCACGTTGAAAAACCTAAGCGTCAAATGGAGAAACTCAAGTATCCGCAAGACTTTCAGCACCAATGAGTTTGACGAAAACCGGCTGTTCATCAGCTACCCAATATCGTTGTTGTAGGGGGGGCAGTTGAGCCAACTGCGCTCATCGGTACCCGGCCTTGCGAACCAAGGCCGACCCACAAAGGCAGACAGTAACCGGAGTGCAACGAGCTGAGCCGAACCTGAGTAGAGGAGCCGTGTCTCCTCCATACTCATGCCTAGCGACATTCCCATCTCAATAGCCATAAACCCGGTAACCAGCCCGAATGGAACCACTGCGGGAGTCAGTGGGATGAGCGTCCGAATTACGAATTGATGTGTCAACAGCGCTCGTGAATCTTTTTGCTTTTGCGTGATTGACGGTCGCAGGCATAGGCGCTGATTCGCACCAGGTGTCGATGGGAGGGATGAAGTTGGGTTTAAGCCCGCGACGTGTACGCGGTGTGCGAAATTTAGGAGCCCACAAAAAAGGGCCCTCGACGGGCCCTTTTGTTCTCAAACCAAAATCACTTGGTCAGCCAGGACTCAACGGTCGCGGAGCCGTGTTGCACTTTCCATTCCTTCAGCGTTTTGTGATTGCCGCCTTTGGTTTCGACGATCCGCCGGTGTGCGGCTTTTTGTAGACTTTTACCTGACGAGGCTTACGAGTGCTGGTCCTGGACTCAGTAACTGGTGCACGACGACCGGACATCGGGCGTCAGAAAAAGCGTCCACCCGATGTGAGGCAATCGCAATTTTTTTTGTAGGTTTAATCCAACTCGCTGATGCAGACCACTTTAGGCTGCGTCATGTCCTCATACGCAAATCGAACACCTTCGCGCCCCAGACTTCCGTACTTGAAACCACCGAAAGGCATGGCATCGAAACGATAATCCGAAGAGTCATTGATCATTACGCCACCCGCTTCAATCTGACGCGATAGTTTTAAAGCCTTGGAAATATCACGTGTAAAAAGACCTGCATGCAGGCTGTACTCTGTTGCGTTAGCCAGAGCAACGGCGTCGTCCAGATGATCAAAAGGTTCCAGGATAACCACCGGCGCGAAGACTTCCTGCTGCCAAATCGTACTGCTATGTCTCACATGCTCGAGCACGGTCGGCGCATAACTTCCAGCTTGGCGTTGGTGCCCACACAGAAGGACAGCACCTTCGGCCAGTGCTTCATTGACCAATTGCTCCGTACGGCGCGCCGCCTGCTCCGTAATCATCGGGCCTACATCCGTTGCTCGCTGGTTAGGATCACCTACTACCAAGGCGCGCGTTTGACTGACAAAACGCTCACGGAACTCCTCATAAATTGAACTATGTACGAGGATGCGTTGAGTGCCGATGCAATTCTGCCCTGCTGCCCAAAAGGCACCCGACACACAGGACTCAACGGTCGGGCCGATATCACAATCTTCAAGCACAAGAACCGGGGCATTTCCCCCCAGATCCATTGCCAGCTTCTTCAACCCGGCGGTACGAGCAATGGCCTCACCCGTAGCAAAACCACCCGTGAAGGAAATCATCCGTACGTCGCGAACCTCCACCAATGCTTTACCCAGGTCAACGCCACCCGTAGCCGGGGTAATCACAGAGGGTGGAAGCCCCGCTTTCACCAAGCACTCGACGAGCTTGAGAGCAGACAGCGGCGCGAGTTCCGAGGGTTTCAAAATCACGGCATTGCCGCCGGCGATGGCCGGGCCGAGCTTATGGGCGACCAGATTCAGCGGATCGTTATAGGGGGTGATGGCGACGATAAGTCCCAACGGCTCCCGTGTGAACCAACCTTGCCGCGATTCCGATCCTTCATAAGCCCCAAATGGAATTACTTCACCGGCGTTACGACGCGCCTCTTCCGCCGATAGCTTCAAGGTGTTCACGCAACGCTTCACCTCCTTCTCTGCTTGTCGCAGCGTTTTTCCCGCCTCTGCAACGATCAGCTTGGCAAATGCATCAGACTCAAGCTCCACACACCGAGCGGCATCCTCAAGAATGCGCGCACGCAGGTGACGAGGCATTGCCGCACTCTCGCGCACGCCGATTCGCGCGCGTTCCAGCAAGCCAGGAACTGCGGCTGCATCAAGGCAAGGGACGCTTCCTACCAAGCGACCATCGAATGGACTGAACACATCAATCTGTTTGGCTTCCACAAGCTGGATACTGGCCATGCTGGATACGCTCATGACAACCTCCTGTTACTTGCCGTGGGTGGTGTGAATGGCGACGATGTCCGACAGCAATGCAAAGGCCGTCTCGATACGCCCTGCCCCAGGCCCGGACACCGTGACAGCTCCCAGCAGTTCGGTATTGAATGACACGGCATTCGTGGCGCCGGCGATACCTGCCAGAGGATGCGAATCCGGCAGCAGCCGGGCCTCGACACTCGCTCGAACCGAGCCATCGGCTGCACGATCGGCTGAGCCAATCAGTTTCCAGCTCGCACCATTGGCACTTGCCTGAGCAATATCTTGCGCACTGATATTGCTGATGCCCGAACACGCTACATCACTGACATTCAGTCGTGCATTCAGCAGTTCGTTGGCCAGGATGACCACCTTGAGGCGTACGTCAAACCCCTCTACATCGGCGGTTGGATCGGCCTCGGCGTAGCCGAGTTGTTGCGCTTGCACCACGGCATCGTTAAACGCCAGGCCATCTTTCATCTGGCTGAGCACATAGTTGGAAGTGCCATTGAGGATGCCTTCAAAACCTTGGACGTTAGCACCCGCCAAGGCCTGCTTGGCCAGGCGAATCACAGGAGTGCCACTCATCACCGCCCCCTCGTATTCGAAAGCCACCTGGTTGCGACGGGCCAACGCTTTGAGCTCGGCCCCGTGCAGCGCAATGGGCCCCTTATTGGTGGTGACTACATGAATGCCACTTTCCAAGGCCCAACGGCAAAAGGTAGTTGCGGGCTCACCATCCACCGGGTTTGTGAAAGTGGCCTCAGCGATGATGTCTGCACCGGAGTTCTTGATCACGGCTTCATTGAAGGCCTCAGCCTTGCCGCCAGGCAGGTGAGCGAATGCGCCTTTTTCCACCGGTAGCGCGACCAACTGCTTTGCATCAAGACCCTCTTTGGCAACGATGGAGCCAAGGAACAGATCGGTAACACCGACGATTTTAACCGTGAAACCCAGGGAGTTTTTCCACTCGGCATTACGCTCGGCGACCAATTGGGCAAAGCCACGGTTCACGCCACCAAACCCTACCAAGGCAATTTTGTACTCAGTCATAACAGCTGTTCCTTTATTGATGTTGTTCGATAGGAACATCCTAAGAGCGGAGCTTTGGCAGTTGAATATGGCAGTCTGCTGTATTAGTTGAGCGTTTTGCCCAAGCGCGATCTTTTAAAACACCGCGGAAAGAACGAACGATGTCACGGTGTTTTCCACCCCCGACATGGCCGCAATTTCCTTCCACACGAGGTGGACACGTTCAGGTGTGGCGGCATTCACGCGCAGCATCAAATCGAACTCACCACTGAGTACTTCACACTGCACGACTTCGGGAATGGAGCGCAGAGCCGCGAGTACTTCTTCGCCACGCATGCGGTCATAGCGGTAGACAAAGATCACCGCGCTGATAAGCGATGTAGGTCGTCGTGACTCACCGAGAAGGACTGTGTAGCCCTGGATCGCACCATCGCGCTCAAGACGCTCGATACGCTGACGCACAGCATTACGGGACAAGTTGATCTTGGCACCCAGTTCGATATGGGCTATTCGCGCATTGGCGGTCAGTTCGGCCAGTATGCGTTCGTCCAGCGGATCCAGAATGCGCTTCATGGAAGCCTCTGCTGTGCCAGACGGAGAGCCTGGCACAGGCCCTCCAGATCGCCCTTGGCCAGGTAAGGCAGTTGCTCGCGCACCTCGACAGTCCTCGCAACGCTTGCTTGCCAGACGCCGAGCTCTGCCAACAGCGCTGCCGACTTGGCCGGCGCTATTTGCCCGAAGGTGACCATTGGCGCCCCCAGGCTGCGTCGATGAAGCCGGCCGGCCAGCACACCGACAGCGGTGTGAGGATCGATGGCGGAACCTGTCTCTCGAAACAGTTCGACCACCTCATCGCGCACCTGGGATTCGTCTACCGCATAGGAATCGAAGAGTACTCGGGCACGCAGCCATTGCTGATTGCCGATGCTCATTTCTCCGCAACTTTCAAATTGCTCCATCAGCGCTTTTGTTGAGCAGCCATCGTGCTCGTAAATCTCCCAGATAAACCGCTCCAGGTTGGAAAACAACGAGAAGTCCATCGCTGGCGAAACTGTTCGACTGGTCATCCGGGTGGAGTAGCGATTGCAATGAAAAAACTGGTGCAGCGCATCATTGCTATTGGTAGAGATGATCACCTGATTGATGGGTAATCCCATTTTCTGCGCAATGTAACCTGCGCATATCTCGGCCGAGCTGGCAGCGGGAACGCTAAAGCCGACGGGACGTGAACCACCCCCCAGTTGCAACGCCGCGTGGAAGTAAAAAACGATTTGGGCCAGGACGCCGATCCAATTGGTCGAGTTGAAACAGACCGGCATCACTGCGTCCAACGGCCACTCACGCAAGAGTCGGGAGACCAGCGTCTGGCAATCATCGAAATTTCCGTCAACCGCAAACAGCTGAACCCGCGTTGGGTCGGCTGCCTGCAAGGCACTGAGTTGCTCAGGCGCAAGCCCCTCGCGCGGATACAGTATCGCCATGCGGACAGCCGGGCAGTCAGCAAAGGCTTCAAGCGCCGCGAGACCTGTATCACCATTGGTTGCACCGACCACCAACGCCTCTCTACCCACCTCCTCCAGAAAATGCTTGACCAGGCGCGACTGCAACTGCGCGGCGAAATCCTTGGAAGAGTGCGTCGGGCCATGAAACAGCTGGAGTATCCACTCGTTATGCCCGATCTGCTCAAGCGGGGTAATAGCGCGGTGCTTGAATTGTCGATAACTGTCGCTGAGCAATGCTCGGAGGGTGCTTTCGTCCATGGACGAACCAACAAATGGCGAGATTACCCGCCATACCAGCTCATCAAACGGCAGCCATGACCAGCTGGTGATTTGTTTCTCTGTGAATACCGGCAAACGGGTTGGTACATACAGGCCACCATTCTCGGCGAGCCCCGACAGCACCACACGGCGAAAGTCCGCCCGCATGTCACCGCCGCGTGTGCTTACATAATCCATGGTCACTCCCAATCGGTATTACAAAAGGCGATGGGCTTGAGCCACCAGCCAAGTAGAAAAATTTGCGGCATCAGGCGATAGCACTTCGGACTGCTCGTGCACCAGATAAAAAGATTCGCTGGCCTCTATTCGGTGATTGAATGGCGCAATCAATTGCCCACTCTGAAGCAAATCCTCGACAACGGAAGACCGCGCCAGCGCAACGCCCTGCCCCAATTCGGCCATGCGAATCGTGGAAATCAGCGTGTCAAACTGAAGCCCACGGGAATAATCGACGTCGTCTGCTCCAACTCGCTTCAACCAATAGCCCCAACCTTCTTCGTAACCCAACACGTGAAGCAGGGAATGGTTCATCAAGTCGCGAGGCTCATGTATGGGTGATCTGACCATGAGATCTGGAGAGCAAACAGGTTGAAGGATGTCCCAGGTCAATCGCTGAGCGTGCAAGCCAGACCACTCACCGCATCCCCACCGGATCTCCAGGTCATCCTCACCATCCGGTTCTTTCACCCAAAGATTGCTGATGTATCGAATATCAATCTGGGGATACTCCCGACAAAAGTCTGCGAGTCGGGGGGCCAACCAATAATGAAGAAAGGAAAGGCTGCCGCGCACCTTCACATGTCTTCGATTGTGCTGACCGAAAATCTCGTTCGTGCCAACGGCAAGGCGACTGATCGCGTCCTGAACAACAGGCAGGTACGACTGCCCCTCCTCGGTCAAGCCAAGCCCTCGGGGTAAGCGCTTGAACAGCGCCACACCGAGGTGACTTTCTAACTGACGAATCTGCTGACTCACGGCCCCTTGAGTCAAATGGAGTTCTTGCGATGCGTGGGTAAAGTTCAAACAACGCGCCGATACTTCGAATGCCCTCAACCAATTCAAGGGTGGTAGTGACTTTTGACTCATCGGCGCAACCTCATCAGGGCGTTATCTATACTCAATCATTGCCTGAGAAATTCACGCAGTGCTAGAAGAATGAGCAGCTGCGGCTAATGCCAACCTTTCTGCTCTCTTGTTTCGAGTGATCCAATAAACGAAATAGCACCACGCAATAAAGGGCAGGCCGAAATAAAGCGCCACTCGCTGCTCCGGATCAAATGCAATACCGACGCAGGCCAGGAGGCAGCACAACATTGCACCGATAGGCACCCACGGATAGCCACGCACACGGAAATGCAGGTCTTCAACGCGTCCGCCATTGGCAACGTATTGACGACGGAACGCGATCTGGCTTGCAGCAATGCTCATCCACACGACGACGACCGCCAGACCGGAAATGGACACCAAAGCCAAGTAAACCGTATCAGGGGCAAACACACTGCTGAGCAGAGAAGCCACTGCTCCTGCCATGCTAAGAACGATGGCGTTTACGGGCGTTCCGCGCCGGGAAAGCCTGGCGTAGCGCTTAGGCATATGTCCTTGATCGCTCAATGTCCACAGCATGCGCGATGCTGCATACAGCCCAGAGTTGGCGGCAGAAATCAGTGCAGTGAGAATGACAAAGTTCATAATGTCGGCGGAGTATGGGATACCAATCAACTCAAACACCATGACGAATGGACTTTCTACAAGTCCCGCCTGCTCCCGTGGCAGTAAGGTCGCAAGGACGAAAATTGTTCCCACAAAGAACAACGCCAAACGCACCACTGTCGTGCGGATTGCCTTCGGTACACTGGTTTGTGGATCTTTCGCTTCGCCTGCAGCAATTCCGATCAGCTCTGTTCCTGAAAATGCGAAGGAAACAGCCAGGAGGGTCATTGCAATGGGCAAGAACCCGGTGGGGAACAGCCCCTCACGAGTGAAGTTGGAAAGTCCCGCCCCCTGCAGACTCTGTACTTGCAAAAGTCCGATAATTGCCGCCCCCCCGATCGCTATGAACGTGATAACGGTCAGGACCTTAATCAGCGAAAGCCAAAATTCAGTTTCCGCAAACAACCGGACAGAGACAACATTGCTTAAGAAGACTGCAATGGCAAACAACGCACTCCAAATCCAGACCGGCGTTTCAGGAAACCACCGCACCATCAGTATACCCGCGGCTGTAAACTCTGAACCGATAGCGACTGCCCATGTGAGCCAGTAAAGCCAGGCCACTGTATAGCCGGTGCCTGGGCCAAGGTATCGCGTTGCGTAGCTACTGAACGATCCGGTTTCTGGCATCTGTACAGCCAACTCACCGAGACAGACCATGACTAAATACACCATCACCGCACCGATGATGTAAGCGATCACCGCACCGAGCGGCCCTGCCTGATTCACGGTGTAACCGGAGGTAAGGAATAACCCCGTACCAATCACACCGCCCAGTGCCAACATAACGATATGACGGGTTTGCATTTCCTTTTTAAAGCGCGAGTTTGGATCGGGCTGATTATTTTCTATACGCGTGGACATAGTTGTATTCTCATGAAATGTTCGGACAAAACTTGTAACTGGTTTTTTGGCAGTACAATTTTTTCGTCGCTGGATATTATTATTTTCATTCTTCATGAATGGCTTAAGATGAATATCGAAAGTCCTGCCTGCATTCAGGCTTCTATCTCAATGAAACGTTTGGCACTGTCAGCGTGAAGGATTGCATCATTTTGTTTACTTCGCACTAAAGCGAAGGCTTGCTTTAGATCAGCCAGTAAATCTGCTGAATCTTCAATTCCTACAGACACCCGAACCAGACCTTCGGAAATTCCAAGTGCCTGACGTTCTTCCGGGGTATTTTCCACATGACTGGTTGTCCGAGCAGGCCCATAAATAGTCTCGACCGCACCCAAATTACCCGCCCGATGCGCATATCTGAGCAGCGGGAGCAAACGAGTGACAGTGTCCATGCCTCCTTTAAGCACGAAGCTGACGATGGCTCCGAATCCGTTCATTTGCGATCGAGCAATGTCATGACCAGTGTGTTGAGGCAAGCCCGGATAGTTCACGGACTCTACCAACGGCTCGGTACAGAGGTACTCGGCCAAAAGTTGTGCGCTCGCCTGTTGCTGACGAAGGCGCAGAGCCAGAGTCTTGATGCCACGGATGATTAGATACGCCGAAAAAGGATCCAGCGATGCCCCATTGATTTCGCGGTAATGGCGAACTTGAGACATCAGATGCTCAGCGCCGCAGACTACACCGCCGAGTACATCACCATGACCGGACAGAAATTTGGTCGCGCTGTGCACAACCACATCAACGCCTAAAGCGAGCGGATTCTGATTTAGAGGCGTCGCGAATGTGTTGTCCGCAACAACCAAAGCACCCACTCGCTTCGCCGCTGCCACAAGGCGCCGAATATCAACAATTTTCAGCGTAGGGTTCGTGGGTGTTTCCAAGTACAGGACGCTGCATCCTTTAGCAATCTCCTGCTCAAGAACCACAGTGTCGAGCGTATCGCAAAGGGTTACCTCTACCCCCATGCGTGGAAGGAACTCCTCAAAAATCTTGTTCGTACCACCGTAGCTGTCACGTGTAGATATCACACGCTGCCCATAGGATAGGAAGGTGTGTAGTACACCGCTGATTGCGGCCATTCCGGTGCTGAAAGCTACGGCCGACTCTGCGCTTTCGAGTTCACAGATTTTATCTTCCAGGACAGAGACCGTGGGATTGCTCATCCTGCTGTAAATGAAGCCAGGCTCCTTTCCCAATGCCACGTCATACCATTTGTCGATATCGTCATACCCGTAGGCGGCACTGACCACTATGGGTGCCTGGGTCGCATTGTAGGGATGTTGAACCTGCTCTCCTGCCCATACGACTCGAGTTCCCATCCCAACCTCTGAAGCTTGGACGGTGCGTTTTTTGTTTTCCATAAAGTTGTCTCGCATCAAGGGAAACACAACCGTGTTCCTGGTGGGCTTGGGAGGACTATATGGAAGGCTCGTGCTTGTGAAAAATCATGATATCTGGGAGTAAGGGGTGCTTTTTTTAATGGCTGGATGCCAGTTAAAGAGTGTCAAACCGTTACTGGCTGAGAAGTGCTCACATTCAGCTGCGCATGTAGTGGCTGGTATCGCGCCGGGCTACTTGAGCCGTTCTGTAGCCCATGGTCGGTATCCATTTCGTTTTCAAGCGGAACACGCGCTCCATTGGCGCGTTGACCCTCGCGCTCATGGCGGATCGCAAAGTTTGGGTCCCGGGCCCGGGCAATGTCTTCGGTGATCACCCGCTCGCGCCGAAACGCTGCGGTGCCGCAGGTGCCTTCCTGTGTTGTGAACCTCTCTCGCAGCATTGAGTTTTATACAGCTCTACCCGGCTTTAAAGAGGGAATTCCAAGTGAAAGGTCGTGCCTGCTCCAATGCTATCAACGGATACGCGACCGCCATGCAGTTGCATGATTGAGCGAACAATGGCCAATCCCAGACCACCGGAATCGTCGGGTTGATTGCGTGAAGGGTCGCACCGGTAAAAGCGCTCAAACAATCGCGGTAGATGTTCTGCTGCAATCGGCTCGCCGTGGTTGTGCACCGTAATTTCGAGCGTGTCTTGCGAAACCCTGCTGCTAATCGTCACTGCAGATTCGGGAGTTGCGTAGCGCAGCGCATTGGCCAGCACGTTAGCCAATGCTCGACGGATCAAGCCTGGATCACCCACCAACTGATCCTGAGTCCGGTTTATCAGTTGCACATCTCGCTCTTGCGCCACGCCTTCAAAATACTCACATAGCTGCTCGATCAGACCGTGCAGGTTGATTTGCTCGAATTTTACGCAAGCGTTTGGCTGCTCGGTGCGAGCAAGAAACAGCATGCTGTCGATCATTCTCGCCAGCCTTTCATACTCTTCCTGATTGGAAACCAGCAAGTTCTGGTAGTCCTCGATAGATCGACTGCGTCTCAGGGCTTGCTGGGTTTGTCCCATCAGGTTGCCAAGCGGGGTTCGCATCTCATGGGCGAGGTCTTCCGAGAAGCGTGAAAGCTGGGCGAATCCATCCTCAAGGCGTGCAAGCATCTGGTTGAGGGCGCTACAGAGCAGCTTGAGCTCATTCAGTTCATTGAACTGATCCAGCCGCAGATGCAGATGCTGCACATCGATTCCCGCTGCGCGCTTGGCCAGCAGGCGCACAGGGTGCAAGCCTCGTTGACTGACCCACCAGCCGAATGCGAACGCCAGCAGCGCACCGACTGACATGGCCACCCAGAGCTTGAGCCGGTAAGCCCCCAGCATTTGGTCGCGCTCCCCCAACAACTTGCCAGCAATCAGGGTCAAACCGCGATCACCCTCTATTACATCCTGCCAGGCAAGTCGCACCGGCTCGGAGGACTGATCGTCAACGAGGCGAGCGTGGGGTGCAGCCGGCAACTTTGGAAAAGTCATACCCACCGGGTTGATTTCGATCAACACCTTGCCGGTGTCATCGACAATCCATAGCAGACTGTCGCGATTGCCCAGCATGTTTTCGTAAAGCTTGGGCCGAGCTCGCAGTTGCTCGATGCTGTCGCTATCGCTGATCAATGCTTGCATTCGCTCCAGGCGTCCCAGCAGGGCCTGGTCGTCGCGCCACGCAATCTCTCGCTGTAACGATTGATAAAGATAAAAACCAATGGAGCCCAGTAACAGTGCGCTGACCAATGCGAACATGATCGCCAGGCGCAGGCTCAGGGTGCGCGGAAAAAGAGTCAAGATTGCACCTCAAGCATGTAACCGATACCACGCACTGTGTGTATCAACTTGAGCGAGTATGGATCGTCGACCTTGGCCCGCAGGCGACGAATCGCGACATCCACCACATTGGTGTCACTGTCAAAGTTCATTTGCCAGATCTGTGAGGCAATCAACGAACGCGATAGCACCTCCCCTTCACGACTGAGCAGAAGATGCAGCAGGGCGAATTCCTTGTTGGTCAGGGTGAGGCGCTCTCCGTTGCGCGTTACCTTGCGTCGCAACAAATCCAGGCTCAGGTCGCCAGCCACAAAATGCTCCACCTCGCGAGGCGGGCCACGGCGCAGCAAAGTGCGTACGCGCGCCAACAGCTCGGCATAGGAAAAGGGTTTGACCAGATAATCATCGGCCCCCAACTCCAGCCCTTTGACCCGATCATCAACCGAATCACGTGCGGTGAGAAACAGCACCGGGGTCTGCCACTTACGGCGGATGATTTGCAGCAATTGCCAGCCATCCAACCCCGGCAGCATGACATCCAGAATGATCAGATCGTACTCACTCTCCTGCGCCAAATGCTGGCCATCTAGCCCGTCAAGGGCGATCTCTACGACATAGCCCGATTCAGTCAGGGCTTTGCGCAGGTAATCCGCCATTTTCGTTTCATCTTCAACCACCAGGATACGCATTTTTTCCTCCAGGACTGGAGCACAGGCTAGCCCGCTTCGCTGATTTCTCACATTACATATTGGTAATCCGCAGGCAATCATTCTGACGGGGTGCGCTGTTCATGATGTCTGGCAATGACTCAGACAGACTCAACCCACCAAGGAAACAGCATGCGTAAAAGCCTATCGACTTCATTGCTGATCACACTCGCAATGAGCTCTGCATTCGCCGTTGCAGCCCCGGATCAAGTTGCGCAGCGCAAGGACGTGTCACTTGCAATGGCCAACGATTTGCTAAATGCCGCGCTGACGGCCTGTCACGCCGATGGCCGCACAGCCGTTGCCGCAGTTGTCGACCGTGGCGGCAATCTGGTTGCCGTGCAACGCGATGACAATGTCGGCCCGCACAACACCTTAGCCGCACAACGTAAAGCCTATACCGCCCTGTCGACCAAGACTTCGACGCGCGTGTTGGCGGAGCGTGCTCGCGCTATTCCAGATGCTGAAAACCTCAACACCCTCGATGAGTTGTTGCTGCTGGGCGGAGGCGTGCCATTGAAATTCGATGGTCAGGTCATCGGCGCCATCGGGGTGGCTGGTGCGGGGGGCGCGGCACACGATGAAAGTTGCGCAGAGGTCGCTATCAACAAAGTTTTACCTGCCGTTAAAAACTAAGGACATCACCATGACTGTATTGAAAAGCTTCTTCGCTGGCGCTGTATTGAGTGCCCTTTCAGCCCTTGCATCAGCGGCAACAAATCCATTGAGCGTGCATGTACTCAACTTGCAGGATGGCCTGCCCTCCCCTGGAGTCAATGTCACATTGGAAAAACAGGACGGGAAAAACTGGGACATGCTCAACAGCGCGGCAACCAATGAGCAAGGTCGTATTACCGGGCTGTATCCGGAAGGTCGGGGTCTGGAGAAAGGTACGTACCGTGTCACCTTCAAAACCGGTGAGTGGTTCAAGGCGCACAAAACGTCCAGCTTCTTTCCGGAGGTACCCGTCATATTTGAGGTGGACGGCACTGTCCCGCACTACCACATCCCGTTGCTTCTCAGCCCCTATGGTTTCTCCACGTACCGAGGAAATTGATAAATAAGCGATACCCAATGGTAGCCGCCCGAAGGGGAAGACAGCCGCCCTACTCGAAAGGGCGGCACTGTGGCCTGACTTTGCGGCGTCAAAACCTTGCGCGATAACCGGCTACGGAAATGACTTTAGGCGCCATCCGTGCGCCCCTTTCAGTCGGATATTGAGTGCTCTGCCAATCATGCGGCAGCTGCGAAAAGAGAGGGGCAAACGCCGATGCGCAATCCCCTACCCGATCAATGCGTGATTCGCGATCAACGTGCGTACCTCGTGTTTAACCACGGATTTTCTTGTACAATCTCTATCGCTATGTATAAGTATTGCGTTTAATGAAAGTGCCAAGCAGTCCATACCACTGAGGTACATATGTTCAACTCGCAAATCAAAAAAGAACTGGCCATCAGCCAGCAGCGCTTGGCCGACTGCGAAGCCACCCTCGCTGCACTGGGTGGCTCCATGGCTCTGATTGAGTTCCAACCTGATGGCACTGTCCTCGACGCCAATAACAATTTCCTGAGACTAATGGGCTATCGCCTTGAGGAAATTCAATCTCGGCATCACCGCTTATTCTGTACGCCGACATACGCCAACAGCGTCGCTTATCAAGGTTTTTGGTCACGCCTGAGTAAAGGTGAGGTCATAAACGACCACTTCCTGCGCCTGGACAAACAAGGGCGTGAGATCTGGCTGGGGGCCACTTATAACCCAGTTCGCGACATATCCGGACGGGTTATCAAGGTCGTCAAGATTGCGACTGATGTCACTGCCCGGGTACAGAAGGAACAAGAGCAGGAGAGCCAAATCAAGGCGATTAACCGTTCCATGGCAACCATTGAGTTCAACCGGCAGGGAGAAGTGATCAGCGCCAACGAAAACTTCCTTGCAGTGATGGGTTACCGCCTGGATGAGATTATTGGCAAGCACCATCGTCTGTTCTGTGAGCATAGCGAAAGTGAATCCAACGAGTACCGACAGTTCTGGGAGCGCTTGAATCAAGGCGAATTTTTCTCTGGTAACTTCAAGCGCCTCAACAACCAGGGACACACCGTCTGGTTACGTGCGACTTACAATCCGGTGTTCGACGCCAACGGCAGCCTTTACAAATTCGTCAAGTTTGCGAGCGATATCACTGCTCAGGTGCTCCAGCAGGAAGCTGAGTCACGAGCCGCGCGCATGGCCTATGAGACTTCATTGAAAACCGACGGTACAGCGCGCGAAGGAGCACGAGTGGTGCAGGAGACAGTGGATGTCATGCAAAGCCTGGCTGGCGAATTGAATCACGCAGCCGAAGGTATCAATGCTGTCAGTCAGCAGTCGGAAGTCATCAGCAGCATCGTGCAGACCATCCGTGGCATCGCCGAACAAACGAATCTTCTCGCACTTAACGCAGCCATCGAAGCGGCTCGTGCCGGAGAGCAGGGTCGTGGTTTTGCGGTGGTCGCCGACGAAGTGCGCAATCTCGCTTCGCGCACAAGCCAAGCCACCATCAAGATTGTCGAGGTGGTGCAACACAATCGTGAATTGGCCAAGGGGGCAGTGACCAGGATGGAGGCGAGTAAAGACAAGGCAGAACAAGGCGTCAAATTAGCCGGTGAGGCTGGACAAGTGATCCTGGATATTCAGGACAGTGCTCGCCAAGTCGTACACGCGATCAGCAATTTCTCGTCGGCATTAGCACGATGATTCAGCCTTGCAGCCTTGTGCAAAGTCTTGTTTTGTCAGCATCAATTTTTTACCCAATGCGGCCTATGTTATGCAAAACCTATACGCGACCATACCATCTGTACAATAAAGAGTATCGACCACTGACGCTGTACCCTGAGCGTGAAGTTAACTTTACTGGACGATGTAGCGAAGCCTATGCACCTTCGTTCCATCAATCACCTGCGTGAGTTAATGCAGCTTGTCCCGCCATTTCCATGCGTGCTTGTGCAGCAGTGTGTCCATGACGAGATGTGCGGCTCACGTGAGGGTCCCATCGAGCCGTTGCGCATTCCTTTCTCCCTGGCTGCGCCTTGGTAAGTCACACTTACGCTGGATCCTGTCAAATGAACAAGACTCACCGACTATACCTGGTCTTGGGCGACCAGTTGTCCTTCGACCTGGCCTCATTGAAAGGGCTGGATGCGGAGCAGGATACGGTTTTGCTGGTGGAGGTAATGGAGGAAGCCAGCCATGTGCCCCATCACCCGCAAAAAATCACCCTTATCTTCAGCGCCATGCGCCATGCGCCATTTTGCCGAAGCGTTGAAGCAGCGTGGCATCCGAGTGCAGTACGTCACCCTTGATGACCCACAGAATAGCGGAACGGTGCCGGGCGAATTGCGCCGCTGGCAGACGCTGCTGCACGCAGAGGAACTGCACCTGACTGAGTGTGGTGACTGGCGTTTGGAGCAGTCGCTCAAGGACTGCGGCTTAGCGATCCAATGGCATAGCGATAGCCGTTTTCTCTGCAGCCGCACCGAATTTTCGTCCTGGGCCAAAGATAAAAAACAACTGCGCATGGAGTTCTTCTACCGAGAGATGCGGCGCAAGAGTGGCCTGTTGCTCAATGGCGACGGCAGCCCGGTCGGCGGCTCCTGGAACTTTGATGCGGAAAACCGCAAGGCATTACCCAAAGGCGTGCGCCCCCCCTCGCCCGTGCGCTTTTCGGCAGATGCGATTACCCAGGAAGTGCTGGCGCTGGTCGTAAAGAACTTCTCCAGCCACTATGGCGTCCTCGACACCTTTGACTACCCGGTAACCCACGCCGATGCCCAGGCGTTATGGGACTATTTCCTCGATTGGGGTCTGGCAGCCTTCGGCGACTATCAAGATGCGATGGCCAGTGATGAGCCCTTCCTGTTCCACGCGCGGATCAGCGCTGCACTCAATATTGGCCTGCTGGATCTGCGTGAATTGTGCAATGACGTGGAAGCTGCTTACTGGGCGCACAGGATTCCGCTGAACGCTGCCGAAGGCTTTATCCGCCAACTCATCGGCTGGCGTGAATACGTGCGAGGCGTCTACTGGCTGAAAATGCCCGAGTACGCCGGCGGCAATCTGTTTGGCAACAGCAGGCCGCTTCCGGAGTTCTATTGGACGGGCGCTACGAAGATGAACTGCATGAGCCAGGCGATCGGTCAAAGTTTGAAACACGCCTATGCCCATCATATCCAGCGCCTGATGGTGACCGGCAACTTTGCGCTGCTGGCCGGCATCGCGCCGAGCCAGATTTGCGACTGGTACCTGGCGATATACATGGACGCGTTCGACTGGGTCGAACTGCCGAATACGTTGGGGATGGTCATGCACGCCGATGGCGGTTACGTGGGCTCCAAACCTTATTGCGCCAGTGGCCAATATATAAAGCGAATGTCTGACTACTGCCGTAACTGCGCTTACAAAGTCAGTGAAAGTACGACGCACGACGCTTGCCCTTTCAACTCGCTCTACTGGCATTTCCTGATGCGTCACGGTGACCTTCTGCGTGGCAATCAGCGCATGAGCATGATTTATAAGAACCTTGATCGCATGCCTGAATCCAGGCAGCAGGCGCTATGGCAACGTGGCCAATTTTTGCTCGCGAAACTAGATGAAGGTGAGTCATTCTGAAAAAGAGTGAACGCCTGTCAAAGCATGCCTGGCATGCGGCCTTCCCTTCACATGGAGGAAGAAGTGGGCTCACGGCCGGGAGGAAGTGCGCTACTGCCCGGAATGCTGCCATAGGTAGTCTTCAGACGTAGGCATTCCAACAACAAATTGACGTGGAGCAGCAACGCTTGGAATTAAGACAACTGCGTTATTTCGTAAAAATCCTCGAACACGGCAGCCTGGGACGCGCAGCGCTTGAACTGGACGTGGGCGTATCAGCCCTTAGCCAACAGATCGCGAAACTTGAAAGTGAACTGTCAACCCGCCTCCTTAATCGCACCACCACTGGCGTCACACCGACCAGCTCCGGTATGGCGTTCCTGCACCATGCCCAGCTGTGTTTGCGGCAGGCCGACAATGCGATCATGGCGGCTCACCGTGGGCGAATGAGTGGGTATGTCACCGTCGGAATGGCGCCCACGACTGCCACTGTTCTCGCCCTGCCATTGATCAACGCGATGCGAGAGCGCTACCCGGATATTCAATTGCACCTGGTCGAGATGCTGTCCGGGCATTTGGCCACGCAACTCAATGCTCGCCAGATCGACCTGGCCATTCTGTTTCAACTCGAAGGGGGTAAGCGCTGGAGCGTGACGCCGCTGCTCGACGAGAAACTATTTGTCATCAGCTCTCCTCACCTGCTCCACGCCCCCCAAGGAACCAGCGTGCAACTGGCGGATCTGGGTCAACTTCCACTGGTGATGCCGAGTGTGCAACACGGTTTGCGTTCTACGCTGATGGTTGCGTTTGAACGTTCGGGATTGGCGCCCAACATCATCATGGAAGTGGATGGTCTTGCCGTATTGATGAACGCCGTACGCGCAGGTCATGCCGCCACCATCCAGCCCGGAGCGGCGGCGGCGCTTAAAGGCGAGTCGGGACTTTCCGTGGTGGAAATTTCCGATGCTCACGTGGGTCGACGAAACCTGTTGGCGACACTGCCTGATGATGAACTGGCTCCCGCAGCCCTGGCGGCGCGGCTGGTCATCACTGATGTCGCGCGACAGTTGGTGATTGATCATCAGTGGCCGGGCGCTTCGTGGATCGAAGACGTCGCGCCATGATCTCTATGCCCCCTACCCCGGCTTTACGGTGAGCGCCAACCGGCAAAGCCTTTACGAAAACTAAACACCCCAACTCATTTCGCGCCTTTCGACAATAAGCTGACAGCTCTACCTTCTCCCCACTCGCGAGGAGCACTTCGTTCATGCCTCCTTGCGATTGAGGAGTGATGATGATCGACGTATTAGTAATTGGCGGTGGCAATGCTGCCTTGTGTGCAGCGTTGATGGCTCGAGAGGCCGGCGCTAGCGTCATGTTGCTGGAAGGTGCACCCAAAATCTGGCGCGGCGGCAACTCGCAACACACCCGAAACCTGCGCTGCATGCACGACGCACCGCAAGATGTGTTGGTCGATGCCTATCCCGAAGAAGAATATTGGCAGGATCTGCTGAAAGTCACCGGTGGGATTACCAACGAAAAGCTTGCTCGTATTGTCATCCGCGCCTCGTCGAACTGCCGTGACTGGATGCGCTCCCATGGTGTGCATTTTCAGCCGTCGTTGTCTGGAGCCCTACATGTTGCGCGCACCAATGCGTTTTTCATGGGCGGCGGCAAAGCGTTGGTTAATGCCTACTTCCGCAGCGCCGAGCAGCTGGGCGTCAAGATCCGCTACAACGCACAAGTCACTGACATTGAGTTGAAGGGTGGAGAGTTCGTCGCGGCGTACATCGGTGAACGTGAGGTCGATGGTCAGCGTTTTCCCGCCGAGCGTATCCAGGCCAAGGCCTGCGTTCTGGCCGCTGGCGGATTCGAATCCAACCGCGAATGGCTCCGCGAAGCCTGGGGTCAAAACGAGCGCGGAGAATGGCCTTCAGACAACTTTCTGATTCGCGGGACGCGTTTCAATACCGGCGTACTGCTTCGGCGCATGCAGGCCCTGGGCGCCGATTTCATTGGCGACCCGACGCAAGCGCACATGGTGGCCATCGACGCCCGTGCGCCCCTGTATGACGGTGGTATCTGTACCCGTATCGATTGCGTATCGCTGGGCGTGGTGGTTAATCGCGACGGTGAACGCTTCTATGACGAGGGCGAAGACTTCTGGCCCAAGCGGTATGCGATCTGGGGGCGCCTGGTCGCGGGTCAACCCGGCCAACAGGCTTACTCGATCATCGACCAACAAGCCCTCGGCCGGTTCATGCCGCCTGTGTTTCCGGGCACTAAAGCCAACTCGTTGGAAGATCTGGCCCGCCAGTTGAAGCTTCCCGTTACCCAATTCGTCAAAACCATCGAGCAATACAACGCGGCCTGCCGCGTCGGCACGTTCGACCACACCGCACTGGACGATTGCCACACCGAGGGTTTGGCGCCCGCCAAAACCCATTGGGCCCGCCCGCTGGTAAAGCCACCGTTCTGCGCCTACCCACTCAAGCCCGGCGTGACATTCACCTATTTAGGTCTCGCTACCGACGAAACCGCCGCCGTTCACTTCAACGACAAGCCTAGCCCCAACCTGTTTGTTGCAGGAGAAATGATGGCGGGCAACGTATTGGGCAAGGGCTATACCGCCGGCATCGGCATGGCCATCGGTACCGCATTCGGTCGCATCGCCGGTGTGCAAGCCGCGGCTGCGGCCGGCTTCCTTACCCCTTCATTCACGGAGCCCCAACATGCAGCTGTTTGATCCCCAGGCACCGGGTCAATTGATACCGGTACTCAACCTTGAAGAAAGTGAAGTCCAGCGACAAATGACCGTTTGCAATGCCTGTCGTTATTGCGAGGGCTTCTGCGCTGTATTCCCGGCCATGACAAGGCGTCTGGAGTTTTCTCAGGCAGATATCCATTACCTGGCGAACCTTTGCCATAACTGCGGTGCGTGCCTGCATGCCTGTCAGTACGCTGCCCCTCACGAGTTCGAAATCAATGTGCCCAAGGCCATGGCCAAGGTCCGCCTCGACACTTACGCCGAGTACGCCTGGCCACAGGTGATGGGCAAGTTGTACCGGCGCAACGGACTGACTTTGGCGCTGGCATCCGGTGCAGGGCTCGCGCTGTTTCTCTGCCTCACGTTGTTGGCGATGGGCAATCTGTTTACCGCAATGCCCGGGGGAAATTTCTACGGGATCTTCCCGCATAACACCCTGGCACTGATGTTCGGTGCGGTCTTCGGCTTCGCGGTACTGGCTTTGACGATTGGCGTGCGACGCTTCTGGCGCAACGTTTCACCGGCGGATGCGCCCCGCCAGGAAAAGACAGCCGCTGTGCTGGAGGCCACGGCCAACGTCGCCCAACTCAAATACCTGGACGGGGGTCATGGCGAGGGCTGCAATAACGCCGATGATCAATTCACCCAGTGGCGGCGGCGCTTCCACCACTTCACCTTCTACGGCTTCATGCTGTGCTTCGCCGCCACCGGTGTCGCCACGCTCTACCATTTCCTGTTGGACTGGTCGGCGCCCTACCCCGTCCTGAGCTTGCCGGTAATGCTGGGTATCACCGGTGGACTCGGCCTGCTGATCGGCCCCGCAGGCCTGTTGTGGCTGAATCTGCGTCGCCACCCCGAGCACGGCGACGAGAATCAGAAACCCATGGATCGCGGCTTTATCGCGCTGCTGTTTCTAGTTAGCGCCAGCGGCCTCGCACTTCTCGCGTTTCGCGACACCACTGCCCTGGGCCTGCTGCTGGCGATCCATCTCGGCCTGGTCATGGCGTTTTTCCTGACCATGCCCTACAGCAAATTCGCCCATGGCATTTTCCGCAGCGCCGCGCTGCTCAAATACTCCATCGAAAAACGCCAACCGAACCCGATCAACGCTGGAAGCGACTGATCGTTGAGCCATCTATTCCAAAAACAATATTGATCACCACGGTAGCCATGATGAAAACAACAACTCAAGACACCCGATCCAAGGGGTCGAAACTGGGCGCCATCCTGCGTGTCACCAGCGGCAATTTTCTCGAACAGTTCGACTTCTTTCTGTTCGGGTTCTACGCGACCTACATCTCGCAGACTTTCTTCCCTGCCACCAGCGAGTTTGCTTCGCTGATGATGACCTTCGCCGTATTCGGCTCGGGGTTCCTGATGCGTCCGTTGGGCGCTATCGTGCTGGGGGCGTACATCGACAAGGTGGGACGGCGCAAGGGACTGATCGTGACGCTGTCGATCATGGCTGCCGGAACAGTATTGATCGCCTTGGTACCCGGCTACGCCAGCATAGGCATCGCAGCGCCGATATTGGTGTTGCTCGGGCGACTGTTGCAGGGATTCTCCGCGGGTGCGGAAATGGGGGGTGTTTCCGTGTACCTGGCTGAAATCGCCACGCCCGGACGCCGGGGTTTCTTTACCAGTTGGCAGTCGGCCAGCCAACAAGTGGCAATCATTCTTGCGGCTTCGTTGGGTTATGCGATTAACGCGTCCATGGACGCTGCGGACGTTGCAGCCTGGGGCTGGCGTATCCCATTCTTCATTGGTTGCCTGATTATCCCGTTCATCTTCATCATTCGCCGCTCGCTTCAGGAAACCGATGCTTTCAAAGCGCGCAGCCATCACCCAAGTGCCAGTGAAGTCTTTCGCTCGATGCGCGACAACTGGCGCACGGTACTGGCTGGTGGTCTGTTAGCGTCGATGACCACCACCACGTTCTATCTCATTACCGTCTACACCCCGACTTTTGGCCGGTCTGTACTGAACCTGAGCACCAGCGACAGTCTGGTGGTCACGCTCTTCGTCGGCCTGAGCAACTTCATCTGGCTACCCATCGGCGGTACGATCTCTGATCGCATTGGTCGCCGCCCCTTGTTGCTGGCGGTCAGCTTGCTGTGCATCTTCACCGCCTATCCCGCCATGCATTGGCTGGCCGCGGCGGCAAGCTTCGAACGACTGCTCGCCGTGCTGCTGTACTTCTCTTTTTTCTTTGGCATTTACAACGGCGCGATGGTTGCGGCATTGACCGAGGTAATGCCGCAGAACGTACGAGTCGTAGGATTTTCACTGGCATTCAGTTTGGCAACGGCTGTGTTTGGCGGTTTTACACCCGCCATCTCAACAATCCTGGTACAGGCAACAGGAGACAAGGCGTCGCCCGCCTACTGGCTGATGTTTGCTGCGGTGTGTGGGTTCACAGCGACGACGATCCTGTATCGCAGGCAAAAAGCAGTGCCAGTCAACGCTTGATCAAAGATAGGTTTCGGCGGAATTCAGGGCTTTGCGCTGAATAGATATCGCGCCCTGGCCTGCATTGAGTCCTCTTCGTCTCAATGCAGGCCAACAACCTACCTATCCTTTCCAGAGCCCTGCTCCACGGTGCCCAAACCTAAAACCAGAGCAAACAACATCTCGGGTGCGCGAGGCCGCGATCAGGGGATCACCAAAGAACGATGTCGTAGGTAAAGTAGACCCGGTTGCTGTCTCGGCCACGGGAATAATCCGAACGGTAAACGTAGTTACGCAACCGCACACCCAGGCCTTTGAAGGTGCCTTGCTGTACGACGTAAGCCAGTTCGGCATCACGCTCCCACTCTTTTACCGTGGTGTTGGATTTACCGTCGTTGCCGCTCAAATAGCGGGTGGAGAACGTCAGGCCCGGCACACCAACGGCAGCAAAGTTATAGCCGTAATTGAGCATCCAGGTTTTTTCATCTTCCTCGACGAACTTGCCTATCCCGGCGTTGCTGAACGAGTAAACCGTAGCGCCACTGATAAAGGGCAAACCAGCATCACCACTCAGGGTCTGGTATCCGCCACCGAAGGTATGGCCGGAGATGGCGTAGGACAGTTGCCCGCTCAGCATGTTGTTGTCGATCTTGCCGCTGTAGGCAGAACCGGTATCAACACTGTTGAAGTAGCGCAAATCACTGGTCAGCACGCCGCCGCCCAACGGAAGATCGTGCTGGATACCCGCAAAATTCTGACGGTAGAAATTTTCCAGCTCGCCGTAGAAGTAACTCAAGCGAATGGTTTTCCCCAGCTTGTACTCGGCCCCTGCGTAGCTGAAGTCGCCTGATTTATCACCGCCATAACCGTCGGGCACAATCGGCATGCTGTCGGTGGAATCACGCTGTTTGAATCGATCCAGGTAGCCCCCGGTGAGGGTGAGGTTGTCGATGTCGACGCTACTGATCTGTGTGCCCTGGAACGTTTGCGGCAATAGTCGCGCATCGTTGTAGATCAGCACCGGAGTCTTGGGTAACAAGGTGCCGTATTTGACCGTGGTCTTCGCCAATTGGGCCTTGGCGGTCATGCCCAGGCTTGAAAACTCGTCAGCCGCACGTCCGTCATCATGGACAGGCAACAAGCCAGTGCCGCTACGGCCCCGGCCGGAGTCAAGCTTGACCCCGAGCAGGCCAAGGGCATCCACACCAAACCCGATGGTGCCGGGGGTAAACCCTGACTGGTAATCCAACAGGAATCCCTGGGCCCACTCGGTTCGCTCGCTCTTCGCCGTCCTTGCCGATTTGGCACTCAAACCATGCTCGTCGCGGAAATTTTCATTGAAATAGACATTACGCAATTGCAGCTTGAGCTTGCTGTCATCGATAAATCCTTGCGCACTGGCACTGGCCAGCGGCATCAAACAAAGAAGTGGAAATAGCGCCCGTTGGGTGTGCAAAGTGGTCATGACAAGCTACTCATTGTTGTTTTTTTGGAGTGCAGGACAGCGCGCGCCTCACTGGCGAGGCGCGTCAGGAAAAAGCAAGTGGTGTTGGGGGAATCAGGTGAAGAGACTGATCGCCCCGGTCAACAGCGCTAGCGCGGTAATCACCAGGGAAGTGAGCACCGCCCATTTGACGGTGGCTTTCTGGAAGTCGCCGATATCGCGATCAACCATTCCCACCAGCAACAGGGTTGAAGCTACCAACGGACTCATCAGGTGTACTGGCTGGCCGAGAATCGATGCGCGGGCGATCTCCACCGGATCAATGCCATACGCCGCAGCGGCATTCGCCAGGATGGGCACCACACCGAAATAGTAAGCATCGTTGGACAGGACGAAGGTCAGCGGCATGCTGGTAATCGCCACTACCAGTGGGAACAGATGCCCCCAAGACGGCGGAATCCAGTCAACCAGGGTTTGCGCCAGCGAGTCGACCATCTTGGTGCCGGAAAAAATCCCGGCAAAGATACCGGCGGCAAACACCAGGAGTACGACTGTCATCGCGTTGCCCGAATGGGCAAGGATGCGTTCCTTCTGAATATCCAGTTGCGGATAGTTGATCATCAGCGCCAGTACGAATCCGATCAGGAACAGGATCGCGGAATGCATTATCCCCATCACCAGCGCTACCATCACCACGATCACCAACAGCAGGTTGACGTAGGCCAGTTTCGGGCGCTTGTGCGGAGTATCTTCAAGAATCGCCTTGATGTAGCAATCACCGCCGCCGCTTTCCAGTTGGATATTACCGATACGCTTGCGCTCGGCACGGCCCAGCAGGAAGGCGGTGAAGACCACCCACATTGCACCGCCGATCATGGTCGGCAGCAACGGCACGAAGTAGGCACCGGCATCCAGGCCCAGCGCCGCGATCGCTCGGGTCGCGGGCCCTCCCCAAGGGGTCATGCCACTCATGATGCTCAGAGAAAGCATGGCAATGGTCGCCAGGATCATCGGATTCATCCCGATACGTTTGTACAGGGGAAGCATTGCCGCACAGGTAATCATGTAGGTGGTGGTGCCATCACCGTCCAGGGCTACCAGCAGCGAAAGCAACGCTGTGCCGACCGCGATTTTCATCGGATCGCCGTTGACGCGCTTGAGGATCTTGCGAATCAGTGGGTCAAACAGGCCGGCGTCGATCATCAAGCCAAAAAACAAGATCGCGAACAGCAGGAGCGCGGCCGAAGGTGCGACCATTTTCAAGCCGTCGAGCATCATCTTGCCGGTAGTGCCCCCAAAACCGCCAATGACGGCAAACACAATCGGCACCACTGTCAGGGCGACAATCGGCGACAACCGTTTGGTCATTATCAGGACTGTGAAGACCACCACCATGGCCAAGCCAAGCAATGCGAGCATAGGTAAGTTCTCTTGTTCTTATGAGTAGCGTGGCCGACGCACAGACGCACGACCCCGTGCCCGCCAGATGGCACGATCAACGGTACCTGGCGGGGGGTGTTAATTGAAGTATTGAAGGGGGCTCAATTCAGCCGTGACCGGTTAGACGTGTTCCGTGACCTTCAGGCCGTCCCAGTCCGGCGTCTGGACTTGGGTAGAGGCCACCGCGGGCAAAGGTGTGCCGTCCAGGGTGCGCATCAAGGTCTCGCGGTCGCAGGCGTTCTCCGAGATGGACATCACCACGGTAGCCACCGCGTTGCTCGCCAGACTGGTCAATGCCCGGGCTTCCGACATGAAGCGGTCGATACCGATCAGCAGGGCGAGGCCGGCCAGGGGAATATCATGGATCACGGTGAGTGTCGAAGCCAGCGCGACAAAACCGGCGCCGGTGACACCTGCGGCCCCCTTGGAGGACAAGAGCATGATCGCCAGCATGGTCACGGTCTGGGTCATGCTCAGTTCGATGTTGCAGGCTTGGGCAATGAACACTGCTGCCAGCGAGAGGTAGATCGCCGTACCGTCGAGGTTAAACGAGTAACCCGTTGGCAGCACCAACCCCACCACACCTTTCTTGCAACCCAGGGCTTGCAGCTTTTCCAGCATCCGCGGCATCACAGGCTCAGTGGAAGAAGTCCCCAACACCACCAGGAATTCTTCACGGAAGTAGCGCAGCAACTTCCAGAGGCTGAAACCATTGGCCCGGCAAATGCTCCCCAGCACCACAAAGACGAAGAACGCGCAGGCGATGTACAACGTCATGATCAACTTGGCTAACGAGCCCAGCGATGTAATACCGTACTGGCCTACGGTGAACGCCAGGGCGCCGAAGGCACCGATCGGAGCGAAGCGCATCAGGTAGGAGAAGATCTTGAACACCATGTGCGAGGCGGATTCCAGTACATCCAGCACCGGCTTGCCACGCTCGCCGATGGCCGAGAGTGCAAAACCGCAAAGCACCGCGATGAACAACACCGGCAGTACTTCACCTTTATTGAAAGCACCGATGAACGTGTCCGGGATGATGTGGATGAAAAACTCGACCACTCCCAGCTTCGCGGCAGAATCGGTGTACTGCGACAGGCCCTTGGTGCTCAACTGGGTGGGGTCAATGTTCATGCCCACACCGGGCTTGAACAGGTAGACCGACACCAGGCCGATGATCAAACTGATCACGGTCAGCGCCAGGAACAGCAGCATGGTCTTGCTCAACAGGCGGCCGAGGGAGCGTTTGTCGCTCATCCCGGCGATGCCGGTGACGATGGTGCAGAAAACCACCGGAGCGATCATCATCTTGATCAGCTTGATGAAGGCATCACCCAGCGGTTTCAAGGCAATGGCCTGTTGCGACCAAAAATGTCCGACCAGCACGCCCAACAGCACGGCGAGGAGGATCTGGAAGTAGAGCGATTTTACAACTTTCATGGCATCACCCATTTTTAGAATTGTGCTGATGCAACAACGGCAATGACTGGGGGGAATTATCCGGCGAGTCGTTGGGAAGCCGCGGCGTAGACAAAACCGGAGAACAGTCGGCGCGCTGTACGTACCACCGAGGCGCGAATGGTCTCACCCTGATCGCCGGTGTAGGACAATACGACATCTATTCCACCACTTGGATGTTCAATGCGTACTTGCTTCAAGCGTGGCTCGCTTACCCCGCCAAGCAATTGCGCGACCACACTGCCTGGCGTGACGCAAGCGGTGGCCAGGCCGATGGAACCGGTGATCGCCAAGGCCCGGTGGCAGTTGTGGGGCATGAAGTAGCGCACCTGGATTGTGCCGCCAGCCTTGGCCGGAGATACCAGCACGGGCTTGGGAATCACTTTATCGCTGACATCACCCAGGCCCATTGCCAGGCCCGCTTGCAGTCGCAAGGACTCCAGGCGACGCAGGAACTCTTTATCGGCATCCAGTTCAGCAGGGCTTTCATCACCCTGTTTACCCAGTTGGCCGGCTTCGACGATCATCATCGGCATTGCCATGTCGATGCAGGTCACGGGGATACCGTCGATCAAATCCTGCGTTTGCCCCGTCGGGAAAAGTTTGCCGGTCTTGCTGCCCGCAGCATCCAGGAACGTCAGTTGCACAGGAGCGGCGGTACCCGGCACACCATCGATGGCAGTGTCGCCTTCATAGCTGACCGTGCCACCGGGGGTCTGTACCTCGGCGTTCACAAAAGTCCCGGTATTGAGGTTGCGAATACGCACACGGGTCAGGTCTTTGCAGGCTTTGACCAGCCCCTGCTCGATGGCGAACGGGCCAACGGCGCAGAGCATGTTTCCGCAATTGGGCGCGGTATCGACTCGACGCTGGGAGACCATGACCTGAACGAACAGATAGTCGACATCCGCATCAGGATGCAGCGACGGGCTGACGATCGCCACCTTGCTGGTTTGTGGGCTACCGCCACCGATACCGTCAATTTCCAGCTCATGCCCAGAACCCATAAGGTTGAGCAACAGTTCATCACGCTCTGCGATCGCAACAGGTAAATCCCAGGCGAGGAATACCGGGCCCTTGGAAGTACCACCGCGCATTAGCACACAGGGAATTCGTTGCATGAATACTGACTCTTGTTGATCAATGGGGGTTATTGATGTCTTGTGAGCAAGAGTCGCAGGCTTTCAAAATTGTTTCCAATGCAAATATCAGCCTGATTATTGCGTTTGACGAATGATAAACCTAGGATGACTGGGCTGACCAACGCTCCTCTGAGGGGATAAAAAAAGTGAATTATGAGCTCAATGACATTCGATCTTTCGTGAAGATCGCAGAACTTGGCAGTTTCCACGAAGCTGCCGATGCATTGCATCTCTCTCAACCTGCGTTGAGTCGCAGAATGAAAAAGCTTGAAGAGGGATTGGGAACAGCGCTCCTCGATCGCACGACAAGAAGGGTAAGCCTCACCAGTGTCGGGCGAGACTTTCTGCCCAAGGCACGACGCTTACTGGATGACTTCGACGACTCGATACTCAACATCCGGGAGCTGGCGGAGCGCCAAAGCGGCCGGGTAACCCTGGCTTGCATCCCCACCGCAGCCTTCTATTTTTTGCCATCGGTCATCCGTCTCTACAACGAGCGCTATCCACAAATTCGCATTCGCTTGCTTGACCTGAGTGCGAACGAAGGGCTGGAGGCTGTCCTGCGTGGCGAAGCCGACTTTGGCATCAACATGATGAGCGGCCAGCACCCGGACATAGAGTTCGTGCCGTTGGTCAACGAGCCTTTTGTACTGGCGTGTCGACGCGATCATGAGTTGGCCAAACGAAGCGCCGTCACCTGGTCTGAACTCAGCAATTACCGCCTGATCGGGGTCGGTCGCCTGAGCGGCAACCGAATGTTGCTTGACCACGCTTTGTCGGGCTTGAGCTGGCGCCCGCAGTGGTTTTATGAGGTGCAACACCTGTCTACATCGCTGGGTCTGGTAGAAGCTGGATTAGGCGTTTCGGCAATGCCGAGCCTGGCAATGCCTGCAGTGGATCATCCAACGTTGGTGAGCATCCCTTTGATCGAGCCTGTTGTGAACCGATCGTTGGGACTGGTTTACCGACGAGGCGCCTCCCTCTCCCCTGCAGCGGAAAAATTCGTCTCCATCCTACTGGAACAGTGGGAGCAATGACCCTTGAGTTTCCGCTAGCCTAAGTTGAGAGAAAGGCCGATCGGCTTGGGCGGCTTATCCAGCAAAACGCGCCGGTGCATCAAATCAATGATCACATTTTGGCGCGTGTCAGCCGTAATCGGGTCGCCTCCTACCTGTGACACTCAGCCGCTTACGAATAACACTCGCAGAAATCTAAGCGACTGGATCGTCCGGCACTGTTTTTATCGTACACCCCTTCGATCCTTGGTCTTTACTGCCAAGCGGACAGGAGCGCTCGATTTCGACCTGTCCTTAGGACTTAGTCAACGCCATCTAGGGAATGATCGATGAAGTGCATCCAGTTGAAAGAAAATCATCCGGGAAAAATGCCTAAAAAACGCGTTGCATTTCAATGGACAGCCATTGGGATGTTGGTATTCAGCTTTCCGCTCAGCGGCCTCAGCGCTGCAAAGGCGGCTACTCAAGTCGCAGACACCGTCTATTTCGGCGGCTCTATCTTGACCATGGAAGGTGATAATCCAACCTATGCTGAGGCGATTTCCGTGAAGGACGGAAAGATTCTGTCTGTCGGAAACAAGACTGATGTCCTGAAGGGTCAGGGAGATCACAGTCGCCTTGTGGATTTGAAAGGTAAGGTACTTCTTCCGGGATTCATTGATGCGCATGGCCATGCCTGGACAACGGGCTTTCAGAAACTGTCCGCTAACCTGCTGCCACCTCCGGATGGCGGGGGCAAATCCATTCCAGCGGTGGTAGCTGCGTTGAAAAGCTGGCAGCAAAAAAACGCTGTCGCTATCGATAAGGTTGGCTGGATTGTCGGATTTGGCTATGACGACTCTCAATTGGTGGAGCAGCGCCATCCCAACGCAGATGATCTTGACCAGGTTTCTACCGAGCTGCCTGTTGTCATTATCCATCAGTCAGCCCACCTGGCAGTGATGAATCATAAAGCACTGGAAATGTCCGGCATTTCGGCGCAGAGCACCGACCCTTCCGGCGGCGTGATTCGTCGTACAAGCGACGGTAAAACCCCTGACGGCGTGCTGGAGGAAATGGCGTTTTTCGCCCCGATCTTCAAACTGCTGGCCACTTTTGACCCTTCGGTGAATGAAAAAATTGCCTTGGCCGGTGCCGATTACTACGCACAATACGGATTTACCACGGCCCAGGAAGGCCGAGCCAGCAAAGCGCAGGTAGAGACCTGGCAAAAACTGGCCAGCCAGAAAAAGATGAAGATTGATGTGGCAGCCTATCCAGACCTTCAGGCTGAGCAGGCTTTCATGAAAACGGTTTCTCCGAGTGTCGAGTACGACAACCACTTCCGGATCGCCGGGGTAAAGCTCAGTTTGGATGGCTCTCCCCAAGGACGCACTGCTTGGCTGACAGAACCGTACAAGGTTCCGCCGCCAGGCCAGGCAGCCGACTACAAAGGCTACCCTGCAATTCCCAAAGCTGAAGATAGAGAAGCGCTTGTCAATCAGGCATTTGAGAGTAACTGGCAGGTGCTTGCCCATTGCAATGGTGATGCTGCATCCGACGCATTCATTGATGCGGTGACAAAAGCCGAAAAAAGGTACGGCAAAGGTGATCGTCGGACGGTGATGATTCATGCTCAGGCTGTTCGTGAAGATCAGTTGGACAAGATGAAATCGCTGGGCATCATCCCGTCTTTCTTCGGCATGCAGACCTTCTATTGGGGGGACTGGCACCGCGATGTGACCATGGGCAAAGAGCGTGCATTTCGTTGGGATCCTGCCGCCTCTGCCATCAAACGCGGAATGCTTTTCACTGAGCATCACGACGCGCCAGTCGCCACACCTAGCGCAATGATGATCGTCTTTGCCTCAGTCAACCGCACCAGTCGCTCGGGAGAGGTGATTGGACCTGACCAGCGCATCAGCCCATACGTGGCTTTGAAGTCCATTACGGCCTCTGCGGCTTATCAATATTTTGAAGAACGGAGCAAAGGAACCTTGCAGCCAGGCAAACTCGCCGACTTCGTTATCTTGAACAAGGATCCTACCAAGGTTGCCCCTGCAACAATCAAGGACATCCAAGTTCTCGAAACGATCAAAGAGGGCGACACTGTCTATCAGGCAGTAGAAGGATAACTATTTCTAGAAGTCGCGGCTTATCGCGGTGTTGGAAGCCGGTAGGTGTGTTTGGCAAACGCTTACGCATGATGCGCGGACAAGGTGAGGCTGCCGAGAACATACGCGGGGCCCTGGCTCCCAAACAGGTGAAGGGCGATCCAACCGCATGGCCGGATTATCACGCCCTGGAATCCACCATTACGCTGATGCCTCACTCAATGCAGCGCGTTCGGCCACATGCCGTAAAGAGTCGAAATTGATATTGGCACCGGAGTCGATGGCAATCAGTGTCTGATCCCGCACACCCGTTCGTGCAACGTATTTCTTGATGCCAGCAACGGCCAGAGCGCCAGAAGGCTCAGTGATAGAGCGTGTATCGTCGTAGATATTCTTCATCGCGATGCAAAGCTCATCGTTACTGACAGTCAGTACCTCATCGACGCAAAACCTGCACACCTCAAAGCCGTGGGCGCCGATCTGCGCGACCGCCACACCATCGGCAAAGGTGCCCACACTTGGCAGCACCACTCGATCATCGGCCTGGAGGGCTGCATTCAAACAGGCTGAATGTTCCGACTCGACGCCAATGATGCGCACCTCTGGCCGCAAGTATTTAACGTAAGCCGCGATGCCGGCGATCAAACCGCCACCGCCCACCGGAACAAAGATGGCATCCAGCCCCCCTTGATGCTGACGCAGTATTTCCATGGCGACCGTGCCCTGCCCGGCAATGACATCTGGATCATCGAAAGGCGAAACAAAAGTTTTGCCGGTTTGGCGTGCCAGTTCTAGTGCATGAGACAAGGCAAACGGAAAGCTTTCGCCGTGCAGCAGTGCCTGGGCGCCACGACTACGGACTCCTGACACCTTCAACTCTGGCGTCGTGGTGGGCATGACAATCATGGCGTCGATGCCAAGTTGCCGTGCTGCCAATGCCACACCCTGGGCATGATTACCCGCTGAAGCGGTGATCACTCCGCGCTTCTTTTGCGCCGCGCTCAAGTTGACCAGTTTGTTGTAGGCGCCTCGGATCTTGAAGGAAAAGGTCGGTTGAAGATCTTCGCGCTTGAGCAGGATCTGGTTACCCAATGCCAACGATAATGCAGGTGCCGGCTGCAGGGGCGTATGCACGGCCAGTTCGTAAACCGGCGCGGCGAGGATCTTTTTGACGTACTGCTCAAGTAGGGTGTGTTGGGCGAGCGTACTGGGCATGATCGTCTCCTGACATTGATCAGAGCCCCGAGACAGAAAATGAAAACCCGCCTCCAGGGCGGGTTGGGTGCTGCAGTCGTGAGCTAGCCCGCCAAATGAGGAATGGCGGTAATAATGCTTGGCTGGCAGCGCAATACGATGAAAGTCATGCTCGGAAATTAGCCGGGCGCCGACGGCAAGTCAACGGCCAATTTCCAAATTCTTCGGTAGCTGATTGGCAACGCCTCATTTACGTTTGCGTGGCGGCAAAAGCATCGGACTTTGCAGTGTTCCGTAACGCAGTTGCCCCTTTATCTGAAACATTGCAGTGGATTAGACCGCACTAACTCAACAACGGACTGGCTCCAGCTAAGGCCGAGAAAAAACTTAACGTCGTGTCCGGGATTAGTTGCCCACTACAGAGCGTCCGTTCTGAGTGACTGAAGAACTCGACCTTTATCGAACCCTTGCCGAAGCGATAGGTCTGCTCTTGTACACGTCCACGGAAATAATCGAATGTCCGCTCAACACACCCTTGTCGTCCTCGCTCGGGGCGGATATGCCGCTCGCGGCGTTCTGTATCTGATCATTGGTATCTTCGCGCTGCTGGCAGCTCAAGACTCAACAAAACCGAAGGACAGCCAAAAAAGCCTTGAAGCGTTGTTGAGCCAGCCATTCGGATATGTCCTGGTTGGGCTAGTGGTGGCCGGTCTACTGGCCTTCGCAGGGTGGCGAGTGCTGCAAGCCATTCGCGACGTCGATCATCACGGTACGAAACTAAAGGGGCTGGTGATTCGTGCGGGTTTGTTGGCGGGCGGTTTACTCAATGGTGCTCTTGCGTTTTTTGCATTAGGGCTGCTCATTAGCGGCGTCAGAAGCTCAGGTAATGCCGGAGGTGGGGAGACGAAGGATCTACTGGCGCATCTTTTGTCCTGGGATCACTCAAACGTGGTCGTCTACCTCATTGCGCTCGTTCCATTAGGCGTAGGAATTGCTCACATCATCAAAGGATGGAAAGCGTCGTTCGAGAAGTATTTTGAGGCTGATGAGGACGTGATGCGATACGTCCGTCCGGTGGCTCGTTTCGGACTCATGGCTCGCGGCGTGGTGTTTCTTGAGATCGCCCTGCTCCTGGCAATCAGCGGCTCCCGTTATCAGGCCACGGATCCACCTGGCATGAAGGAAGCGCTCGATGCTCTTCAGAACCTGCCTGTTGGCGGTTTGATTCTGATGGTGATGGCATTGGGATTGATCGCCTTTTCAGCCTACAGCTTCTCCGAAGCCGCATGGCGCAAGATAAACATGGATGTGCCTGGGGTAACGAAAACATAGGCGCGTGGCAGGAGTCATCGCCAAAGCGGAACCCTCCGTATTAAATTAATTTGAACCGCTTTGGGACGTGCCCGCCTAATGATCAGCTTGTGATGAATTGCACAGGCAATGTGCCAATAACGGCATGCTCCGAGAGGTGATCGACGTGGCTAAAGACGAGAAGAAAAGCAAAGGTGACGCTTCGAAAGCAAGCAAGGATTTGAAAGACAAAAAGGCATCACCGGCGAAGAAATCAGCTGCGGCCTCGGCTCTTTCGAAGTCTTCCGAAAAGAAAGACAAGAAAAAAGATGCCGAACCAAAGAAGTCTGCAAAAAAAGCTGATAGCAAGCCAGAAAAGGCCAAGAAATCAGAGAAAGCAGAAAAGTCGACGAAAAAGAAAAAGTGACATCCTGGTATTTGCTAGGGCTTTACGCCCTAGCTTACTCAGGCCGAGTTGTTCGCAACCGCGATCAGTACCTTCGCCATGAAGGTGGAGCATTTGGACAATCTTGATTGGGTTCAATGGCCCGCGATGTTCGTCACGGTACTTGCGGCATGGCTGATCGGATCTCAGCGCCCAAGAAGGCGAATGACCGGGTTCGTATTGTTCAGCTTGAGTAACGTGCTATGGGTGATTTGGGGCATTTATGCGCAAGCTCATGCCCTTATCGTGTTACAGATTTGCCTGTTCCTGATGAATCTCCGTGGGTTCAAAAAGAACTCTAGGGCCCCGTAGCATCAGGATCCTGGGAACTCCTCAAACCCTTGAGATTCTTTCTGAAACCCCGGGCGTTCATCCCTAGAAGAACACACTCAAGTACGATCAACGCATAAGCGTGCGAGTGAAGGCCCCAGACAACCCACAACGCATTGCTCGCGATGAAGCCCCAAAAAGCGATCATCCGTCGGCGTGGTCGTTGGGAACCGACGAACCAGGCCGAGATCACCGTGACCACCATAGCGGGCCATTGCACAAGATCGATGTATTCCAAGCCAGCCCCCCTCGCGCTACAGCCTTATTCAATGTGCAACGCCAGCACTCGCCAGCGAGTTGAGAGTTGGCAGTCCACGCAAACCGTGGATATCGCGAATAGGTGATTCAGGCCATCGACGCGGTAGATGTAAGGGTCTGGACACCGCTGCACAGCTCAAAGTTCTAAGCGAAGCCTTCGGGTTACGGTTTCGTTCGCTAATCGCACGACATCTCCTGCCAGGACACCCGCCTGCGCCCATTGTTTGGCACCCTATGCACATCGTTGCAGTAACCATGAATTCATGCGGTTTGGCGTCAGAGCATTCTGTTCGGCCAACTTGAAAACAGGAGTAAGCCTTGATCAATAAAACATTTGAATCCGTCGCTGCTGCACTGGACGGTATTGCCGATGGTTCGGTCATCATGGTGGGTGGCTTCGGTACTGCCGGGATGCCGTCGGAGTTGGTAGATGGCGTCATCGCTTCGGGTGCTCGCGATCTGACCATCATCAGCAACAATGCCGGCAATGGTGAAATCGGCCTGGCCGCCTTGCTCAAGGCCGGGCGCGTTGCCAAGGTCATCTGTTCGTTTCCGCGCCAATCCGATTCCTATGTATTCGACGAACTCTACCTGGCGGGAAAAGTACAGCTTGAGGTGGTGCCGCAAGGCAATCTGGCCGAACGTATTCGTGCGGCTGGCTCTGGAATCGGTGCGTTTTATTCGCCTACCGGATATGGCACCTTACTGGCCGAAGGCAAGGAAACCCGGGTAATCGACGGTCGTAACTATGTGCTGGAAATGCCGTTGCATGCCGATGTCGCACTGATCAAGGCTGAAAGTGGCGATCGCTGGGGCAACCTCACCTATCGCAAAGCCGCGCGTAATTTTGGACCGATCATGGCGATGGCAGCGAAAACGACAATCGCCCAGGTCAAGCGGATTGTCGAGTTGGGAGAGCTGGACCCCGAACACATTGTCACCCCGGGGATCTTCGTTCAGCGCGTGGTAGCAGTGCCGCTCGCCCCTATCTCGAATGCCAACGTCAACTGAGGCCCGCCATGACTGTCATGAAAAAACTATCGCGTAGCGAAATGGCCCAACGTGTGGCCGACGATATTCTCGAAGGCTCTTACGTGAACCTGGGCATTGGCGTGCCCACGCTGGTGGCCAACTACCTGGGTGACAAGGAAGTGTTCCTGCACAGTGAAAACGGTGTACTGGGCATGGGCCCGAGTCCTGCGCCGGGCGAGGAAGACGATGACCTGATCAACGCGGGCAAACAGCATGTGACGCTGCTGCCCGGTGGGGCCTACTTTCACCACGCCGATTCGTTTTCGATGATGCGCGGTGGGCACATCGATATTGCCGTGCTTGGCGCCTTCCAGGTTTCGGTCAACGGCGACCTTGCCAACTGGCACACCGGTGCCGAAGGTTCCATTCCCGCAGTGGGTGGCGCAATGGACCTCGCGACAGGCGCACGCCAAGTGTTCGTCATGATGGATCACCTGACCAAGACTGGCGAAAGCAAATTGGTGCCGCAATGCACTTACCCGCTGACCGGCATTGGCTGCGTGACTCGGATTTATACCGACCTGGCTATTCTGGACGTGACTGCGCAAGGCTTGAAGGTGCGGGAGATCGTCGCCGATATCAGCTTTGAAGACTTGCAAGCGCTCAGTGGCGTGCCGCTGATTCGATAACGGATCGAGTTTGCGTGGCCACGCAGCCATGTTGCCGGACGACTTCAAGCGTGTCCGGCAACATGGCTGCGATGGGTTGCTTGTTCGCTGGCGGCCGGACGCAGGCTGAACTGAACGTCATCTCGACGTTGTGGCCCTGGGTCGAACTGGGAAGAAGAGTCAGCCTGTTCAGGCCGCTATCCGGGTTGCCTGCAGTGCCAACTCGTGCAAACTGGCCAAACGCTGCATGACGCGCTCGACCACTTCCAGCCTGGCCACCGCACCACTGCGCAACTCCCCCATCGATTGCAAGGCGACCTCGGCCTTGTCCAGCCCCAGGCGCGTTGAATCGGTAAGCTGTTCAAGCCCCTGACGGGCATCTTGGGCCGACTTTTCCAGGCCTGTGGCGATCTGCCGGATTTGCGCACTGGAGTCCGATGCCTGGCGTGACAGATTACGGACCTCGTCCGCCACCACTGCGAAACCGCGGCCATGATCACCGGCCCGCGCGGCCTCGATCGCGGCATTAAGTGCCAGCAGGTTGGTCTGCCGGGCGATGTCCTGGATGCTGCCGACAATCGCACCGATGCGTACCGACTGGCTGCCCAGCTCATCGAACACCTGGTCCAGGCGCTGCAGATACTGATCCAGGTCCCCAAGCACCGCAGCCGAAGACTGCATGCTCACCGCACTGGCCTGTACCCGCTCGCCCGCGCCTCGCGCCAACTGGTTGGCGAAGCGCATGTCTTCTTCAGTTTGCAGCACCACTCGGGTCAGGTGTTCAAGTGCCACCTTTACTTGAGCCCCCGGCCAAGCGGGCTCGGCCACAGGCAACGACACAAGCGGGACCGGCGCGTTGCAAATCATCGGTTCCGGCTCCTGCTGTACAAGCACTTCAACCACCCGCACTGGCTGACGGTGATAAAGCACCGCCGCTGCCAGCAGCAACAGGTCGATGATGCCGGCATATATCAGGTGCAGGCCGTTGCCGGCAGCGAGCAGCAACACCGCGCTGCCAGCGGCAACCAAGGCCAATCGCGCCAGAATTTTATTGTCCATACTTGTCTCCAGGTCACTCACAGCAACGTCCAGGTGTAGCTCAGGATCAGTGTGCTCTTATTGTTGTTATGAACGAGGCAAGGCGTGGCGGCAGCACTGTTGCGCGCCATGTAAAGCACCGTTACGCAGGATGCAAGTGGAAGGTATTGAGACGGTGAGCGTGGCAATATCCGCTTTGCGCTTATCGCTATCCGCTTTGTGCAAGGGCACGACATAGATGCTGATCAGCGCGCGTACCGATTCTGCAAAGACCGAAGGCAAAATCAATGACGCCAACGTACCGATCAAGGTGTTCTGAACAGCATGAGCGCGCCCGGTTCAACCGGGCCGTGAAATACCGTGCTGACGCAGTTTGCGATAGAGCGTATTGCGGCTAATCCCCAGGCGTGCGGCAACATGGGCGATATGCCAGTGTTCTGCCTCAATCAGCGTCAGCAGCGTCTGCCGTTCGGATACCCCAAGCGGATCTTCAGCCAGCGCGGCGGTCGCTGGCGGTTCCGGCAGCAACTCTGCCAAGTCGTCCAGGGTGACACGTCCCTCCAACGCCAACGCTACCAGTGTGCGCAAACACGTACGCAGCTGCCGGACATTGCCCGGCCACGGTTGTTTCAGCAAGCGTTCCCTGACGCCCGCCTCCAGCCGAATCCTTGCACCTTTCGTCTCTTCGCGTAGCAGCAGGTCGAGCACACTGCCTTTGTCTGATCGTTCGCGCAACGGCGGGAGCTGCACGGCGAATCCGGCGATGCGATAAAACAGATCTTCGCGAAAGCGCCCTTCGGCCACACAGGTGAGCAGATCCTGGTGGCTGGCACTGATAAGGCGTACGTCGAGGGGACGCGCCGTCGCGCTACCTAGCGGCACCACTTCACGCTCCTCCAGCACCCGCAGCAGGCGAGTCTGTAACGCCAGTGGCATATCGGCGATCTCATCGAGAAATAGAATGCCGCCATGGGCCTGTTCCAGCTTACCGATCATCCCGTCCTTGCGTGCACCGGTGAAGCTGCCGCCGCGATAGCCGAACAGTTCGCTCTCGATCAGCGTTTCTGGAATGGCCGCACAATTGATCGCCACAAACGGCTGGCTCGCCCTGGCGCTGGCGCGATGCAGCGCCGCCGCAAAGGCTTCTTTGCCGGTACCGGTTTCGCCCTGCAGGAACACCGGAACGTCACGTTCCAAAACACGCAATGCGCGAGCAAAGCCGCGTTGCAGGCGCGGGTCTTCGAGGCACACGCGCACATCGTTGATCTTGGGGATAGCAGGAGTGACCAAAGGCACCTGGCGCAGGGGTTCTCGCAGCTGTCCGTAGAGCAGGCGCCCGTCCACCAGCCGCATTGGCCAACAGACACTCGGTTGGGCGCTGGCCTGACTCATCACCTGATCGATAGGTGTTTCCAGCAGCATCGTCAGAGATTGCCCGATCACTTGATCACGGCTGAGGCCCAGCAGGTCCAGCGCCGCTTGATTGACGGAACAGATGCGGGCGCCCTCGTCGAAACTGAGCAGTCCTTCACCCAGCAGCCCAACGAAGCCGGCCTCAGGATGGAAGCGCAGCAAGTATCGCTGCGGATCATGCCCCAGGAAAAAACAGTTCTCGATCAACTTGGCTGACAGGTTGGTCAATGCCATGGCCTGGAAGTGTTGCTGAAGACTGTGGTCATCCCTTGCAGAAGAGAGGTTGAGCACGGCAAGCAACTCTCCACTGGCATCGAATATCGGGCTGGCCGAACAGGTCAGGCCGACGTGTTTGCCACGGAAATGCTCATCTCGACGGATGGTTACATGCCGTCGCTCGACCAGACAGGTCCCGACACCGTTGGTGCCCTCACAATCTTCACTCCACACCGAGCCGAGCCACAGCCCGGAGCGCTGGGCATCGGCGCGTTCCGATTCGTTGAACACACTGTCGATCGCCACACCGCGCGCATCGGTGAGAAGCACCACGTGGCCGTCCCGCCCGAGCTGTTGGTGCAAACTGTTCATCTGCCAGTGCGCCACGGCAATGATGTGTTCCAGGGGCGCACGGTGATCTTGCAAGCGTGCCTGTTCAACCACATTAGGTGCGCGGCGGCTGGCGGGATCGAGCTGATATTGATCCAGGCATCGGCGCCAGGATCGCGTGATAGCCAGGTCAGCAACAGGACTGTGGCTGGCGATAGTGCCCTGCACAGCTTGTAGCACTTGTTGTGCATGGGCGTTGATCAAAGCCGGCTTCATTGTTGTTGTTCTCCGCTACGGTCAGGACACGGGTCTATTCGCAGCTTATATGAAAAGGCTGCAACGAGCGTTTTTTGCGCCGCGTGACACTCTGTCATCCGCCATTCCCGAATTCGTGACATGAATCCTGATCAAGACCTGGGAAATACTGCACCAGCCGCTCTGCAACAGGGGTTTCGTGAAGATGGCCCGGCCCTTGCTCCAGGTCAACTCGTTACCAAAACAACAAGATCGGGAGAGGCTCCATGAACATCGCTGTCGAAACACCCCTGCAAACGCCAACTGCCCAGCTCACGGCTTGGGTCGAAAACCTCGGCGAGTGTCTCGCCCAACGTGATGTGGACGGCGCGTTGCAATTGTTTGCCGAGGAGTGTCACTGGCGGGACCTGCTACTTTTCAGCTGGAACCTGGTGACCTTGGAAGGCAAGCCTGCCATCCGGGATATGCTCGAAACGCGCCTCGACCAGACTCATCCCGGGCGATGGATACTGGAAGGTGAGGCGACGCTGAACAACGGTGTGCTCGAAGGCTGGATCAGCCTGGAAACCGACGTGGCGCGAGGTAAAGGCTACGTGCGCCTGAAGGAAGGCTTGTGCTGGACGCTGCTGACGACCATGCGTGAGCTCAAGGGTTATGAAGAACCCAGCGGCCGCCGTCGCCCAATGGGGGCCAGTCATGGTCACGCCCATGCCGACAAACGCAACTGGCTGGAGCGCCGTCGTGATGAAGAAGCCGCGCTCGGTATCACCAGCCAACCGTACTGCCTGATCGTGGGCGGCGGCCAGGGCGGGCTGGGGCTCGCAGCACGGCTCAAGCGAATGGGCGTACCAACCCTGATCGTCGACAAGGCCGAACGGCCTGGCGATCAGTGGCGCGGTCGCTACAAGTCGCTGTGTTTGCACGACCCTGTCTGGTACGACCACATGCCCTACCTGCCCTTCCCCGATCACTGGCCGGTCTTCACCCCGAAAGACCAGATTGGCGACTGGCTGGAAATGTACACCAAAGTCATGGAGCTCAATTATTGGCCGCGCACAGAATGCGTGAGCGCCAGCTTTGACGAACAAAGTGGCACCTGGAAGGTTGAAGTGCAGCGCGATGGCGAGCGTCTGACTTTGCAGCCGACCCAGTTGATCCTCGCCACCGGCATGTCTGGCGTACCCAATGTGCCCAGTTATCCGGGTGCCGAGGCATTCAAAGGCCAGCAGCATCATTCCAGCCGCCATCCCGGCGGAGACGCCTGGCGCGGCAAGCGTGCGGTGGTCATCGGTGCGAACAATTCGGCTCACGACATCTGCGCCGACCTGGTGGAGAACGGCGCCGAGGTGACCATGGTGCAGCGCTCCAGCACCCACATCGTGCGTTCCGACAGTTTGATGGAGCTCGTGTTCGGCGGGCTCTACTCTGAAGACGCCGTGGAATCGGGTTTGACCACGGACAAGGCTGACATGCTGTTCGCCTCGATCCCCTACAAGGTCATGCCAAGCTTTCATCAACCCGTCTTTGACGCGATCAAGGAGCGTGACAAGGACTTCTACGAGCGCTTGGCCAAGGCCGGCTTCATGCTCGATTTCGGTGACGACGAGTCCGGCCTTTTCATGAAGTACGTACGCCGTGGTTCTGGTTACTACATCGACGTCGGCGCCTCTGAACTGATCGCCAACGGCACCATCAAGCTCAAGAGCGCGCCTGGCCTGGGTGTCGAACGCATCGAAGCGGATGCCGTCGTGCTCAACGATGGCAGCCGGCTACCGGCCGATCTGATCGTCTACGCCACGGGCTATGGCTCAATGAATGGTTGGGCGGCGAAGCTGATTTCCCAGGAAGTCGCTGACAAGGTCGGTCGTTGCTGGGGCTTGGGTTCCGGAACCACGAATGATCCTGGCCCCTACGAGGGCGAACTGCGGAACATGTGGAAGCCAACCCAGCAGGAGAACCTCTGGTTCCACGGCGGCAACCTGCATCAATCACGGCATTATTCGCTGTATCTGGCGCTGCAGTTGAAGGCGCGCTTCGAAGGGATCAATACATCCGTCTACCGCCTTGCAAAGCGTCACCACACCGGCTGAGTCAAATGGCGCCCAGTCTTGGCTGGGCGCCTCTGCACTCTGGCCCCATTGGGTCTTCTGGTTCTCCATCCGTCGCCATCGAGTCGTGCGTATAATGCGTTTCCTTTCAATCGCTTAAGCTGTCCAATGAAAAAACTGCTTGCCATCGTAGCGCTGTCGCTCTCGATCATTACCCCCGCCTTTTCCAGTCCTCCATCGACCTTCTCCGAAGCCAAGGTCATCGCAAAGCAGAAGATCTACCTCGACCAGGCGAACAGCGCCATGGGCGAGCTCTATTGCGGCTGCAAATGGACGTGGGTCGGTAAGTCGGGTGGCCGTATCGATGCCGAATCATGCGGCCTCAAGGCCAGGAAACACGAGAATCGTGCGCAGCGGACTGAGTGGGAACACATCGTTCCCGCCTGGACGTTCGGTAACCAACGCCAATGCTGGAAGAACGGCGGGCGCGAACACTGTGTAGACGATGATCCTGTGTTTCGAGCAATGGAAGCAGACCTGTTCAACCTGTACCCCTCTGTTGGAGAGGTGAACGGCGACCGGAGTAATTTCAACTACGGCATGGCCGCCGGGATAGCGCCGCAGTATGGCCAATGCAAGACGCGGGTGGATTTCGACCAACATGCTGCGGAACCGCGTGACGAGGTCAAAGGGCTGGTTGCCCGAACAACCTTTTACATGTTCGACAGATACAAACTGAGCATGTCACGTCAGCAGCAACAGCTACTGATGGCTTGGGACAAGCAGTACCCGGTTTCGCCTTGGGAAATAGAGCGGGATCGACGCATTGCAGCGATCATGGGGCACTCCAATCCATTCGTAACGGGCGAGCGTCGATGGTCGCAAGGATACAAGGCAGTGGGTGATGGGGTGGTTAGCGCCATTCCTGTCAATCCTCCGCGAACAGCAGCCCAGCCAACCTTGGCCAGCGCGACCGGCGCAGGCTTGATCATTGGCAACCGAAATAGCCAGGTCTACCACCTCTCCATCGGGTGCCCTGGGTATGCTCAGATGTCCGCGAAAAATCAGGTCTCCTTCACGTCAGAATCTGAAGCTCAGGCGGCGGGATATCGAAAGGCAGGCAACTGCAAATAGGGGGTTTGCCGCCCCCGGCAACGTCAAGAGAACGGCCTTTCCAGCAAAGGCCGTTCCGACCACTGATCATTTATATTCGTGCTTTTCCCGTACTTCCGATATGCGGTCATAACTTTCGCGTTCCTCCGAGTCCTAACAAGCTGATCGTCGATGGAATATTGGCGTGCGCTGCGGTTTAGCCTGTTACGGAGATAAGTTAATGATATTCAACGTACAAAATTTTGGCGCTAAAGGCGATGGAAGTACCGACGACACGGCGGCGATACAGAGTGCCATTGATGCGGCAGCTGCTGCTGGTGGCGGTCAGGTGTATATGCCAGCCGGAACCTACATCGTTTCCGCAGGGACGGAACCCTCAGACGGTTGCCTGATGCTCAAGAGCAACGTCTACCTGTACGGCGACGGGATGGGCGTCACCAACGTCAAGGTGGCCGACGGCTCCGACACCAAGATCACGGGCGTTATCCGCTCCGCCTATGGTGAGGAAACCCACGATTTCGGGGTCAGTAATCTGACCATCGACGGCAACCGCGACAACACCACGGGCAAGGTCGACGGATGGTTCAACGGCTACATTCCCGGCGAAGAAGGCTACGATTCCAACGTCACCCTCGACAGCGTCGAGATCAAGGATTGCTCCGGGTATGGTTTCGATCCCCACGAGCAGACCGTCAACATGGTCATCAAGAACAGCGTGTCCCACGGCAATGGCCTGGATGGCTTCGTCGCTGACTTCCTGAGCGACAGCACCTTTGAAAACAACATTGCCTACGATAACGACCGGCACGGTTTCAACGTCGTTACCAGCACCCACGACTTCACCCTGACCAATAACATTGCCTACGACAACGGCGGCAATGGCATCGTGGTGCAGCGCGGCAGCGAAGACATTCCCTCCCCGAGCAATATCACCATTACCGGTGGCGAGGTGTACGGCAACGGTGCTGAAGGGGTGTTGATCAAGCTGTCCAGCGAAGTCACGGTCACTGGCGTCGATATCCACGACAACGCCAGCGCCGGGGTGCGCATCTACGGCAGTAATCACGTCGAGATCATCGACAACACGCTCAACAACAACTCCCTGGGCAACCCCGTTCCGGAAATCATCATCCAGTCCTACGACGACACCCTGGGCGTGTCCGGCAAGTACTTCAACGGCAGTGACAATACGATCCAGGGCAACATCATCAGCGGCAGCGACCTGTCGACCTATGGCGTTGCAGAGCGCAATGAAGACGGCACCGATCGCAACGCCATCGTCGGCAACACCATCAGCCACACCAGCAAAGGCGCGACGCTGGTCTATGGCGACGGCAGCTACGCCAGTGCCACGGTGCCGATGACCACTGTGCAAGGCACGGCTGGCAACGACACCCTGCTGGGCAGCACCGCCAGCGAGATCTTCTTCGGCGCAGCCGGGAACGACACCATCAACGGCGGAGCCGGTGCCGACATTCTGGTGGGCGGTGCGGGCATCGACAAACTCACGGGCGGTACCGGCGCCGATACCTTCCGTTTCTCCTCGCAGTCCGACAGTTACCGCAACGCCACCGCAAGCTTCGATGACACGATCACCGACTTCGACGTCACCCAGGACAAGATCGACCTCGCCGGCCTTGGTTTCACCGGCCTGGGCAATGGCCGTGGCGGCACGCTGCAGGTCAGCTACAGCGCCAGCAATGACCGTACCTACATCAAGGACTACGACGCCGACGCCAGCGGCAATCGCTTCGAGCTGATTCTTTCGGGCAATCTCGCCAGCACCCTGACCGCCAGCAATTTCATCTTCAATCGCGTGGTCACCGGCACCAGCGCCAGTGACGCGTTGTCAGGCAGCGATTCGGCCGACACCTTGCTTGGCCTGGCAGGCAACGACAGCCTGGCTGGCGGCGCGGGCGATGACAAGCTTGACGGCGGCGCCGGCATGGACAGCCTTTCCGGTGGCGCCGGAGCGGACACTTTTGTCTTCTCCAGCCGCATGGACAGTTATCGCAACTACAACACTGGCGGCGCCAACCTCAGCGACGTGATCACCGATTTCGATATCAGCGCCGACAAGATCGACCTCTCGGCCATCGGCTTTACCGGCCTGGGCGATGGCAAGAACAACACGGTGTACCTGGCGCTGAACAGTACCGGCACCAAGACCTACATCAAGTCGCTGGCCGCCGACGCCGATGGCAACCGTTTCGAAGTGACGCTCACTGGCAACTACCTCGACAAGCTGACCAGCGCCAACTTTGTCTTTGCCACGGCGTCTACGACCAACCAGGCGCCGGTGCTGGCTACCCCCCTGCTCGATCAGAACGCCACGGAAAGCACCCCGTTCAGCTACGTGGTGCCGGCCACCAGCTTCACCGATCCGGATAACGACAGCCTCAGCTACATCGCCAAACTGGCCGATGGCAGCGCCCTGCCCGCCTGGCTGACGTTCGATGCAGCGACTCGTACGTTCAGCGGAACACCGAGCGATACCGCATCGGGCACTTACTCTATCCAGGTCACCGCGACGGATGGCAGCAACGCCACGGTCAGCGACAGCTTTACCCTCGCGGTGCAGGATGTGCCGGCCTCTTCCACGCAGATCAACGGCACGCCGAACAATGACACCCTGACCGGCACCGCTGCCAATGAACAACTGTTCGGTGGCGCCGGCAACGACACGCTCAATGGCGGCGCGGGCAACGATATCCTGGTGGGTGGCACGGGGGCGGACAAGCTCACCGGCGGCGCGGGTGCCGATGTGTTCCGCTACACCTCGTCGCTCGACAGTTACCGCACCAGTTCCACCAGCGTCAGCGACCAGATCCTCGATTTCGACGTGACCGCCGACAAGATCGATGTGGCGGCGCTTGGTTACACGGCCCTGGGCAACGGTCTGAATGGCACCCTGCAACTGACCTACAGCGCGTCGACCAACCGCACTTACCTCAAGGACCTCACCGTCGACGCCAACGGCAACCGCTTCGAAGTGTCGATGGCGGGCAACCTGGTGAGCAGTCTGACGGCGAGTCATTTTGTCTTCGCCGGCCAGAACACCTCGAGCAATGTCGCGCCGGTGGTGACCATTCCCCTGCTCGACCAGAACGCCACCGAAAGCACGCCATTCAGTTACACGGTGGCCCGTGACAGCTTCACCGACGCCAACCAGGATGCATTGGTCTATACCGCGACCCTGGCCGACGGCAGCGCCCTGCCTGCCTGGCTGAGTTTCAACGCCACCAGCCTTTCGTTCAGCGGCACGCCGCTGAGCACGGCGTCCGGCAATTACAACGTCCTGGTCAAGGCCACCGATCCATCGGGAGCCTCAGTCAGCGACAGCTTCGCCCTGGCGGTGGCCGATGCGCCGGCCACTACCATCGCCGGCACCAACAATGCCGAAACCCTCAACGGCACGGCGGGCGCGGACCTGATCCTTGGCCTGGGTGGCAATGACACCATCAAGGCCGGCACCGGCGCGGACATCCTTGATGGTGGCGCTGGGCGCGACTCGCTGTACGGAGGCGATGGCGCCGACACCTTCCGCTACACCGACGTGCTCGACAGCTACCGTGACTACGACACCGGCGGAATCACCGCCACCGATACGATTTATGACTTTACCGCAGGCGTCGACAAGATCGATGTGTCGGGCCTGGGCTTTCTCGGTCTGGGCGACGGCAGCAATGGCACGCTGTACATGACCCTCAACGCCGCTGGCGACAAGACTTACGTCAAGTCCGCCGAAGCGGATGCCGATGGCAACCGTTTTGAGATTGCCCTCAATGGCAATTACCTCAACACCCTGACCGCCAGCGACTTCGTGTTCGGTGAGCGCGCGCAACAGGACATCCTCTACCTGCCCACCCTCGGCCAATCCAATGCGCGCCTGCTGCGCATGACCGAAGACGACGATCAGTCCGGCACCTCGATGCTGGTCAAGGACCTGGACCGCTACACGCCTTATGACGTGCGCAGCCAGTTCACCGATGCCGATGGCAACGGTATCGACATCGCGGTAGGTGGTAGCACGGTCAACGGCCTGTCGACCCTAAGCGCCGAGGAACTCAAGTTGTGCTGGTGGCTGACCGACACCGATCAACCGGGGCCCGCGCTATTGCGTGCCGTAGCGTTGCTGGGAGATCAACTGACCGAACTGAAATCGATCGATAACGTCACCATGGGCATCATTTGGGGACAAGGCGAAGAAGCCGCCCAGGAGATTGGCCGCGCCACCGACAAGACGGCGGCAGCCGCGGCCTACAAGGCGGCAACCCTGAAGGTGTTTGATTACCTGCATACCCAGTTCGGCAGCTTCAGCGTGTACATGATGGAAACCGGCCACTACCAGGAGGATGCGGCGCGCGCCCGTGGTTATTCGCCCGAGAAGATTGCCTCCATCGTCGAGGGCGTTGGTTATGTCCGCGCCGTCCAAGAGGAGATCGCTGCAGAGCGCACCGACGTCAAGCTGGCGGTGGACTACACCGACCTGCCCTTGCGCTACGAAGTCGATCCGCTGGTGTATCCGGACGACGTCTGGCACCTGCACGAGGAATCGGCGGAAATCGTCGGCCAGCGCCTGGCCGACTACATCGCCAATGACCTTGGGTTTCAAGGTGACCCCAGCGACAACAATAGTGTTCAGGCGATTTTCGACAACGCTCAAAACCAGGGCGGCATGATCTCCGGTACTGACCAGGCCGATACCCTGGTGGGCAGCTCGGGCAATGACACCCTGGATGGCGACCTGGGTGCCGACACCATGACCGGTGGCGACGGCAATGACATCTATGTGGTCGATAACGCATCCGACAGCGTGGTTGAGACCAACACCTCACCCGCGCAGATCGATACGGTACAGGCCTCGGTCAGTTGGACCTTGGGCGCCAATCTGGAAAATCTGGTGCTTACCGGTGTGTCGGAGATCGACGGTAACGGTAATGAGCTGCGTAACTTCATCACCGGCAATGCCGCCGCCAACGTGCTCAATGGTGCCGCAGGGGCCGACAGCATGAGTGGCGGCGACGGTAACGACACCTACTATGTCGACAACGTCGACGACAGCGTGATCGAGGCCCAAGGCAATCCGGTGCCAGGAGGTATCGACAGCGTGCACAGCAGTTTGGCGGCCTACACCCTCAGTGCCAATGTCGAAAACCTGTATATCGATAGCACCGGCGCCGCCAACGGAACGGCCAATGCGTTGGACAACACACTGTTCGCCGCAGCGGGCAACAATGTGCTGGACGGGCGCGAGGGTAATGACACCGTGTCTTTCGAACGCGCCCTGTCCGGTGTCACCGTCACGCTCTCGACGTCAGCGCAACAAAACACCGTGGGTTCAGGGCTCGACACCTTGAAGTTCTTCGAAAACCTGACCGGCAGTGCCTACGCCGACAGTCTGTCGGGCAACAGCGCGGCGAACGTACTCAACGGCGGTGCGGGCAACGATACGCTGGTGGGCGGTTCCGGCGATGACCGCTTGATCGGCGGAGCAGGCACCGACACGCTCACCGGTGGCACGGGTGCGGACACTTACGCATTTGGTGCGCTGTCGGACATGGGTATTGGGGATTTGCGCGATGTGATCAATGGCTTCAAGACCACTGAGGGCGATCACCTGGATTTCACCGGCCTGGACGCCAACCCGTTGACCGCCACTGTCGATACCTTCACCTTCATCGGCAGCAACGCGTTCGACCCTGCCAACGCCACCGGCCAGCTGCGCTTTGCCGATGGCATTCTCTACGGCAGCGTCAACGCCGACGCCACCCCGGAGTTCGAGTTCGCACTGGTGGGGGTCAAGGAGCTGCACGCCAGCGATTTCACCGCATGAGTCAACACCTGTAGGCGCGAGCCCGCTCGTGAAGCGGTGGCAGATCCAGCATGGATGCTGACCGACCCACCGCTTTCGCGGGCAAGCCCGCTCCCACAGGTGGTTTGTCGTGCCCACAAATCCAAGGACAACCACAAATCAAAATGTGGGAGCGGGCTTGCCCGCTCCCACAGGGATTTGCACTTTGAGGGGAGGCAGGCGTCAATCTTGCCCTTGCTTCATGTCTCAGAACAGGTTTTGCACTTGCTCCAGGACTGCCCGGTTCATCTGGCCGGTATGGGTGTGCAGGCTTACATAGCTTTGCAGCATGTCTAGCTTGGTATTGAGCAAATCCCGTCGTGCCTGGAACACCCGCTGCTGGGCATCGAGAATATCCACCGTGGATCGCACGCCACCCTGGAAACCTTTTTGAGTGGAGATCAGCGCCCGCTGATTGGACTCCACCGCCCGCTGCATGGCCTTGCTCTTGGCAAATCCGGCCACCACACCCAGGTAGTCGGCCTCGATATCCTCGGCCAATTGTTGGCGCTGTACATCATAATCGGACTGGGCGCCGGCCACCTGGGCCTCGGCCTTGGCCACCGACGCACGCACCGCACCGCCGCTATACAACGGGATATCCAGTTGAACCCCCACGTAATAGGCATCCTGTCGCGGGTCTTGCTCCTGATACTGACGGTTTTCCCGGCGACTGAGCTGGCTGGTCAGCGACAAGGTCGGATAATGCCCGGCGCGTTGGCTGTCGGCCTGAGCCTCGGCGACGTTCACCGCCGCCAGCCGCGCTGCCAGCTCGGGGTTGGCTTCACGGGCAATGTCCGTCCAGTACGACAGATCCCGTTCCGGCGGTATCGGGGTGCCAGCGGGCAGTTCTTCGTCCATCGCCTGGATGTCATCGATGGCGACACTGGCGCGACCGGACAATGCCCGCAACGCCGCCACCCGACGAGCCTGGGCCTCGGCCTCCTGGGCTTCGACCAGGTCGAGCCGGGCCTGGGCTTCATCAACATCGGTGATCGCGCCCTGCCCGCCCTGGTAGAGTTTTTTGCTCTGCGTCACCAACCCGTTGATGGCGGCCTTTTGCTGGGCGATCAACTTGATCTCGTTCTCGGCCCGGGCGACGTCGAAGTATCCTTTCGCAACCCGGTCGTACAGTGTCTGGCCGGCAACGTCGAACAATTGGGTACCCAATTGCCCACGCGCCTTGCCCTCCTGATACGCCGCCCAGCGCCCCTTGTCGTACAGCGGTTGCTGCGCCGCCAGGGTGACATTGTTCGACTGGTAATCGTTACTGTTGACGTAACTGCTGTCATCGCCGCCATCGGTACGACCGCCGTAGCCGTAGCGCGACGTCAGCGACACTTGCGGATAGAGGCCACCGCGGCCGATCGCCTCTTCATGGGTCGACGCCTCAAAGGCATGGGCGGCCGATTGCACGGTCGGGTCGTTGACGCGCGAAGCATCGTACGCGGCGGTCAGGCTCAGTGCCTCCTGGGACGCCCAGACGGGACTGAATGCTCCCCAACCGGTACACAGACTCAGCAACAGGCGGGCGCTATAACGGAACCGTACGGTCATGCTCATTCCTCTTTGAAGGCTGCGAGCAAGCGTTCGCGCAAGGGTTTCATCAGGTAGTTCATCAAGGTGCGCTCACCCGTGACCACCGTGACGTCGGCCAGCATGCCTGGGCGCACCAGCAGGCCGGCGGTCTGTAGCGACACCACGGTGTCTGCGGGAATTTCCACCTTGGCGGAAAAATACGGCTGGTGGGTCTGTTCATCGATCAACTGGTCGGCCGACACCGTCGTCACCGTGCCGGTGACCGTCGGGGTGTCCACCCGTTGCAGCGCCGTGAAATGCACGTGCACCGGCAGCCCCGGACGCAATTTATTGGCCATCAACGGCTCGAAACGCGCGGTGATCGCCATCGGCGCATCCAGCGGCACCACCTGCATCAGGGTTTGACCGGCCTGCGCAACGCCGCCGACCGTATGAATGCTCACGTCCATTACCTGCCCGGACACCGGTGCCCGGATCGCACCGTTGTCGACTTCAAACTCAAAGGCCTGGATCTGATCGGCATAGCCTGACGCCTCGACCGAGACTTCACTGAGCTGGATTTCAGCATCGCGACGAAATTCCTGTTGCGCCTGCAAGGCCTTGAGCCGACTTTCATTGATCGCCTGGCGTGTCCGGCCGATATCGCCCACCCCGGAAGCGATTTGCCCGGCCATCTGGGCGGCGTTGCGCTCGGCCTCGAACAGCTTGTTGCGTGCCACATAGCCCTCGCGAGCCAGCTCACGCAGGCCTTCGAGCTCCTGCTGCTGGAAGCGCATCTGCGTGTCGTAGTTGCGCTTGACGCCTTCGTAGCCAAGCAATTGCTGCTGCAAGGCCGCGGCTTCGTGTTCGATGATCTGCAAGCGACTGCCCAATTCTGCGCGACGGGTCTCAAACAGCTGGCTCTGCAAGGCCATGGCGGCCTTGACCCGGGGCTCTTCAGCGTGGTCCAGCAGTTCGGCGGGCCATTGGATGCCGGTTGTGCCCAAGCGCTCGGCAATCAACCGCGCCTCGACGCTGCGAGCGTTGAGCAACTTGCCCCGGGTCACGTCGAGTTGTGACCGCGCTTGCACCGTGTTGAGCTGCACCAGCAACTGCCCCTGGTTGACGCGGTCGCCATCGCTGACCAACAGTTTTTCCACAACGCCACCCACCAACGACTGCACCGCTTTGCGTTCGCCCGCCACGACCACCGTGCCGCTGCCCACGACTCCCTGGTCGAGCGGCGCCAAGCAGGCCCATAGCAGGAAGCCGCCAAGCGCCAGGACCAGGAAACCCACGCCATAGCGCGCCACGCTTCCCGCGTCGGTATTGGCACCCGCCGGCGCCGGGTTTGCGCGCAGGATCGGTCGCTGCTCGCTGTACACCTGTGTGCCCGGAGTCAGGTCATGCATCTTCGCCAGCCTCCTTGACCGCTGCCGGCCTTGGCGCCGCAATCAATGCCTTGAGCACCCGATCCCGTGGACCGAAGGCTTGTTGGGTGCCGTCCTTGAGCACCAGGATGTGATCGACCACCGCCAGTACATTGGGTCGATGGGTTATCAGTACCACGGTGCTTCCGGCCGCCTTGAGCGCACGAATAGCCTGGACCAGCGCCAACTCTCCGGCTTCATCGAGATTGGAGTTCGGTTCATCGAGCACGATCAGCGACGGAAGCCTGTAAAGTGCGCGGGCCAGCCCCAGGCGCTGCTTTTGTCCGCCGGACAAGCCAAGCCCGCCGGGGCCCAGCGGCGTGTCGTAACCCTTGGGGAACTTCAGGATCATCTCGTGAATGCCGGCATGACGTCCGGCCGCGATGATCTTGTCGGCGTCCTGCTCACCGAAGCGGGCAATATTGTCGGCCACGCTGCCGTCGAACAATTCGATGTCCTGTGGCAGGTATCCGAGGTAGGGGCCCAAGGCGTCGTGAGACCATTGACTGATCTCGGCGTCGTCCAGGCGCACCGATCCGCCCATCGCCGGCCAGATCCCGACCAGCGCCCTGGCCAGCGTTGATTTGCCACTGGCGCTGGGGCCGACGACAGCGAGCACTTCGCCGCTGGCGAGGCTGAAATTGATCCCGCGCAGGATCGGTTGCGAGGCACCGGGCGGGCCAACGTACACCTGCTCCAGACGTACTGCGCCGGTGGGTGGCGGCAAAGGCATGCGCAGGCGCTCGCGCGGGTGTTGGGCAAGCAGCAGGCTCAGGCGCTGGTAACTCTGACGGCCAGCGGTGAATTGCTTCCACGAGCCGATGGCGATTTCCACGGGTGCCAGGGCGCGCCCCAACAGCAGCGACATGGCGATCATCATGCCCGCCGATAACTGGCCTTCGAGCACCAGCAATGCGCCCAGGCCCAGGGCCAGCGACTGCCCGGAGATGCGCACGAAACGTGTCATCGAGGTGATCCGCGCGCTTCGGTCGCTGGCATGGGCCTGGGCGGCAACGATGCGCTGCTGCAGCAGGCTCCAGCGCTGGCGTAATGGCCCGAGCATGCCCAGGGCCTGGATGACTTCGGCATTCTGGAAGGAGCTGTTCAGGTAAATCGAGGACTGCACGCCGAGCCGATTGGTTTCGCCCAGAGGCGTTCGAGTCGCCAATTCGCCCCACAGGGCCAGACCGATCAGCACCAGGGCCAGCACCACCGTCAGCACGCCGAACCAGGGGTGGATAATGAACGCTACCAGCACAAAAATCGGCAACCAGGGCGCATCAAGCAACGCAATCAGGCCCTGGCCGGTGATCAATTGCCGTAGCGTCGCCAAATCGATGAGCACTTGCGCCGGGTTGGCGTTGTGTTCGCGAAGACTGCGGGCGAAGGCCGCGTCGAAAATCCGCTCACCCAAGGCATCGTCAAGCCCCGCGCCCATGCGAATCATCACCACACCGCGAACCCACTCGATCAGGGCGCTGAACATCAACAGCCCCAGGGCGATGAAGGTGAGCATGAACAACGTGGTTTCGTTGCGACTGGTGAGTACCCGGTCGTACACCTGCATCATGTAGAGCGACGGCACCAGCACCAGCAGGTTGATCACACCACTGAACAGCGCCAACGACCAGAACACCCGGCGGTAGCTTAATAGAGCGGCATCGATGTCGTGCCGTGGATCGAGAAGAGAACCCAATAGAATGTCGCTCGTAAAAGAATGAGTCGGTTCGGGACGCAATCCATCGCGAGCGTAAGCCCAAGGGGCGAAACACTAAATGCAGCCTGACGTGCCGCTATCAGAGACGAATCTCGTCGTTAGAGGCGCCAATAACTGACAACGTGACTTCGGGATAGTGCCGGTCATGGACATCGGGCTTTTAATTGGGTGACGGGCGGGTATGTTGCGCATCGGCACGGGCGCTTGTTGTTGGAGTACATGTCCATTGCTGCGGTAGCGGCGGCTTAGGGTTTCGCTTCGCCCCACTGCCAGAACGAAGGCATTGCTCCGTGGGGCGCCCGCGATCAACAGCAAAGCGAGGCGGCCTTAAAGCCGACCTGACTGTTACGGGTGCACCTGATCCCTTGTGGGAGCGAG
>NZ_APIO01000036.1:0-30518 GCF_000408945.1 Pseudomonas sp. G5(2012) | reverse complement strand
CCGTCCCCTATGCCGATTGCGCAGTGCAGATCGTTCCCACGCTCTGCGTGGGAATGCAGCCCGGGACGCTCCGCGTCCCAAATCAAGAGCCGAACGCGGAGCGTCCGTAGAGGCATTCCCACGCAGAGCGTGGGAACGATCTTAGCGAGAGGATTTGGCCAGCAGCGTATACACGCACGGCAACACAAACAGCGTAAACAGCGTCCCAATCGACATCCCGGTGGCAATGACCGTACCGATATCGAACCGGCTCACCGCGCCGGCCCCCGTGGCGATGATCAACGGCACCATGCCGAATACCATTGCCGCCGTGGTCATCAATACCGGGCGCAGGCGAATGGCCGCGGCTTCCTCCACCGCTTCGCGGGGCATCAGGCCCCTGTCCTTGCGCAGCTGGTTGGCGAATTCGACGATCAGGATGCCGTGCTTGCTGATCAGGCCGATCAACGTCACCAACCCGACCTGGGTATAGATGTTCATGCTCGACCAGCCGAGGAACAGCGGCAGCAAGGCGCCGCAGATCGACAGCGGGACGGTCACCAGGATCACCAGCGGATCGCGAAAGCTTTCGAACTGGGCCGCCAGTACCAGGAAGATGATCGCCAGTGCCAGGCCAAAGGTCACCCATAGTGCACTGCCTTCCTGGACGTATTGCCGCGATGCACCGGCATAGTCGAAGGCAAAGCCCGCCGGCGCTTCTTCCCGGGCGATCTGACGCACGGCGTCGATGGCCTCGCCCATGCTGACCAGCGGCACCCCGGAAAGAATCGCCGAGTTGAGTTGCTGGAACTGGTTCAGTTGCCGAGGGCGCGCCCGGTCGGTCACGGTGATCAGGGTCGAGAGGGCGAGCAGTTCGCCCTGGGTGTTCTTGACGTAGTAGTTGTTCAGCCACTCAGGGTTATCCCGGAAGGAGCGTTCGACCTGGGCAATGACTTTGTAACTGCGGCCATCCACGGTGAAACGGTTGATTTCCGCCTCACCCAGCAACGTCGCCAGTGTCCCGCCCAAATCCTGCATCGACACGCCCATCTGGGCCGCCTTGGCACGGTCGATATCCACCACCACTTCAGGTTTGTCAAAGGCCAGGTCGACGTCGACGAAGGCGAATTTACCGGACTCCATCGCGCGTTTTTTCACCCGGTCGACCACTTGCAGCAGTAACTCGTAATCGTTGGCCGTGTTGACGACGAACTGGAACGGCAGACCCTCGCCGGTACCCGGCAGGGAAGGCAGGTTGAAGCCGAATACCTGCAAGCCTGAAATGCTCTCCAGCTTGGCCTGAACCTCGGGCAGGATCTCCATTTGCGTGCGACTGCGCTCGTTCCAGGGCTTGAGAAGGAAACCGCCAATACCCGATTGCACACCGTTGAAGCCGTTGATCTGGAACGACGAGTAGTACTCGGGAAACGCCTTGAAGATCGTGATGAACTCGTCGGTGTAGGTGTTCAAATAGTCGAGGTTGGTCGGTTGCGGTGCACTGGCCAGCATGAAAATGATGCCCTGGTCCTCATCCGGCGCCAGTTCCGACTTGGTGAACTTGAGCAGCACGGGAATCAGGCACAGCACGATCACCGCGAACACCAGCACCACCGGCCGGGTGTTGAGGGTGCCGTGGAGCATTGTCTGGTATCGGCGCTTGAGGCTTTCGAAAATCAGGTCCAGGCGATGGGCCTGGCCCGTGGGGTTTTCGTCGTGACGCAGCAGCAGGGCGCACATCATCGGCGACAGGGTCAGGGCGACGATGCCGGAAATCACCACCGCACCGGCCAGGGTCAGGGCGAACTCCTTGAACAGCGCCCCGGTAAGGCCCGTGAGGAAGCCGATCGGCGCATACACCGCCGCCAGGGTGATAGTCATCGAGACCACCGGCATGGCGATCTCCCGGGCGCCCTCGATGGCGGCATCCAGCGGCGTCTTGCCTTCCTCGATGTGGCGGTGGATGTTTTCCACCACCACGATGGCATCGTCCACCACCAGGCCGATGGCCAACACCATCGCCAGCAGGGTCAGCAGGTTCAGCGAGTAACCCATCATCTGCATGAAGAACATCACGCCGATCATGGACAACGGAATGGTGACCACCGGGATCACCACCGAGCGCAACGCACCGAGGAACAGGAACACCACCACGATCACGATCAGCACCGCTTCAAACAGGGTCTTGATCACTTCGTTGATCGAGGCCTGGATGAACAGCGTCGCGTCGTAGGCGATTTCCGCCTTCAGGTTCGGTGGCAGTTGGGCCGTAAGCTCCGGCATGATCTTGCGCACTTCCTTGATCACGTCGAGGGGGTTGGCCGCAGGCGTGGCCTTGATGCCGATGTACACCGAGGGCGTACCGCCGAACGAGCTGATGGTGTCGTAGTTTTCCGCTCCCATCTCGACCCGCGCGACATCGCGCAGCAGCACGCGACTGTCACCTTCGACCTTGAGCGGGATCGCGGCGAAGGCTTCGGCTGATTTGAGCTCGGTATTGGCGCTAATGCTGGTGACCACGTACTCACCTTTCACTTCGCCCGCGGCGGAAAGGAAGTTGTACTGGCGCACCGCGTTGGTCACGTCGCTGGCGCTGAGGCCGAAACCGGCCAGCTTCACCGGGTCCAGCCACAGGCGCATGGCGAAGACCTGGTTGCCGAGAATCTCGGCTTCGGCCATGCCTGGCAGGGTCGCCAGCTTCGGCTGGATGACGCGCGACAGGTAATCGGTAATCTGCGGGTTGCTCAGCTCCTTGCTGGAGAAGCTGATGTACATCAGCGCCGAGGCGTCGGCAGCTTCCTTGCTCAGCACCGGGTCCTCGGCATCCTGGGGCAGGCGGTTCTTGACCTCGTTGGCCTTGGCCAGCAGTTCGGTGAACAAGCGGTCGCTGTTGGAGCCGATGCGTGCGTAGATCGAGATCACCGAGAAATTCTGCCGACTGACCGAAGTCATGTAGTCGATACCTTCGGCACTGGCCAGGCTCTGTTGCAACGGTTGCGTGATGTAGCCCTGGATGGTTTCGGCGTTGGCCCCGGGGTACGCGGTGGTGACCGTGATCAGGGCGTTTTCCATTTGTGGGTACTGGCGCAGCGGCAGCGTGCTCCAGGCCTGGAAGCCCAGCAGCACAATCAACAGGCTGACTACGGTGGCGAGCACCGGGCGACGGATGAATGGGTCGGTAAAAGCCATTGGGGGTTCCTTGATCAGTCAGCGCGTGGCTGACTGTTCTTTTCGGCCAGGGTCTTGTCGTCGCTGATGGCGATGTGCGCACCGTTGTCCAGTTTGATCTGGCCGGCCGTGACCACCTTTTCGCCGTTCTGCAGCCCTTTGGTAATCACCACCTGCCCGTCGCGGCGTTCACCGGTTTCAATGAACCGCCGTTCAGCGATCAGGATCGGCTGGCCCTTGTCGTCTTTTTCGAGGCTGCCGTCTTCAGCCTTCTTCTCTGCAACGACATACAGGGAGTTGCCGTAGAGCGTGTAGGTGATCGCGCTTTCCGGCACGACGATGCTCGGCCGCGGGTTGGGCAACATCACCTGTAGGTTGGCGAACATGCCTGGCAGCAGCTTGCCATCGGGGTTGGCCAGGGTCGCGCGGACCTGCATGTTGCGCGTGCTGTTTTCCAGTTTCGGGTTGATCGCACTGATGGTGCCGGGGAAGGTCTGGGACGGATACGCCGCGACGATGATTTCAACCGGCTGGCCAATGGCGATCTTTGGCACCGACTGCTCTGGCACGAAAAAATCAACGTAGAGGCTGCTGAGGTCTTGCAGGGTGGCAATCATGGTGCCACTGGCCAGGTAGTCGCCAACGTCCACCTGACGAATGCCGATGGTCCCGCTGAAGGGGGCAACGATGCTTTTTTTGCCCAGCGCGGCCTTGAGTTGGTTGACCGTGGCCTTGCTCTTTTTCAGTACCGCCGACAGTCGATCGAACTCGCCTTTGGAAATGGCCTGGCTGCCCACCAGCTGGCTTCCGCGACCGTAATCGAGTTGGGCCAGGCCGAGGTCGGCCAGGGCGGTTTCGAGGAACGCGCTTTCCACGGCGCTGTCCAGGCGCAGGAGGGGTTGACCGGCTTTGACTTTCTGCCCGGACTCGAACTGCAGGTCAACGACCGTACCATCGGTCTCCAGGCTCAGGTCTACGCCTTGCAGCGCCTTGAGGGTGCCTACGGTAGGCAGCCTGGCTTGCCAGGGCCGTTCGATGGCCGTGGCCACGGCGACGCTGATCGGCGGTTTTGGCGCGGAGAAGCCCTGAATCATCGTATAGATGGAGAAGGCTTTGTAACCGGCCAGGACCAGCACGATCAACAGTACAACACCCAACATGATCAGCATGCGGCGACGCAGCATATTTCCAGTTCCTTGGAGAAATCAGGTGAGACAGTGGGGCACATTACCGCGAGTGGGAAGGGGAATCCAATGGCTGATTTTTGTCGGTTCCGGAAAAGATCGCAGCCTGCGGCAGATCCTACAGGTGTACACATGACCCTGTAGGAGCTGCTGCAGGCTGCGATCTTTTTGGGCCTGACTCAAGCCATCAAATGCAGATGGTTGTCCCAGAGCCCCGCCGGCAGATCCAGCGGTTTGGCGAGCAGATTTGCCTGGCGGCAATCGTAGTACCGGCAGCGTCCCTGGCCCGAGGTCACGACGAATCCGTCGGCCACCGCGCCCACTCCGGCGCAATCGGGCAGTGGTGCGTCCAGGCGCACTTCGCCGCTGTCCAGGTCCCAGATGAAAAAGCGGTTGCCCCGAGGCGCGGTCAGCGCGACCAGGCGCAAGTCGCTGTGCACCGCAACGCTGGCAGTGTAGTGCCCCATGGCTTGCAACTGATGCTCCGGCACCGGGAACGCCACGAACGGCTGGCCCGGACGCTTGATCGCCAGCAGCTCCGAATGCTCGTGGGCTGCCCCCATGAATTGCTGGCCGGCGACGATGGTGCCATCGCTGGCAATGCCCAGGTGACGCACGCTGTTCATCTGCTGGCCGAGGGTTTCCTTGCTCAGCAGGGTGCCGTCGCGCTGCATCAGGACCAGGCTCGGCTCCATGGCATTGAGGTTCATCTCGACCCGGCTTTCGGCTTCGGTGCGGATACCACCGTTGGCCACCACCAGGGTCTCGCCATCGGGCATCCACGACACTTGATGCGGGCCGATGCCGTGGGTGGAAATCTCACCGCTGTGCACCAGGCGTTCGCCTTCGAACGTGTACACGCCGAGCAGGCCGCGACCCGGATCGGTGGTGTCGTTTTCGGTGGCGTACAACCAGTCACCGCTGTGGTGAATCACCGCATGACCGTAGAAGTGCCGGTTCGGCTGAGACGTCACGGTTTGCAGGAGCGTGCCGTCACGCAGGTCGATCAGGTAGCTCTCGGTGCCCGGACGCCGGGCAACGAACAGCGCGATCGGCAGCGTCGGGTGATTGATGATGTCATGGCAGCGCTGGCCGACCTGGGTGGCAAACACCCGGGTGCCGTCCAGCCGGTAACCGACGGCGTAGTGCTTGCCGTCGGTATCGTCCCGCGCCGAGAGCAGCAGCGGGCTTTTATCCTTGTGCCTGGACAGCGTCCAGCCGCCCAGTGACACCGCACCCAGCAGCAAACTCCCTAATTTCAGAGCCTGGCGTCGTAGCATGGAACTCGCCCTCATCAGTCACCGTCGTTGGCGTTGAAGCCCAGTTGGATGCCCAGCGCCTTCGCCAGCTCGCCTTCGTGCAGGCGGTGGACCACGTTGATGCTGTCGTAGAGATCATTGAGTTGCTGGCGACCGGCGTCGTCGTTGAGCATTTCGGTCAACGAGCGCTGGCTGCTGGCGAACAGTTTCAACGAAGCGGCGTAGGCCGCGTCGATCTTGTCGGCCAATGGCTTCTGGTCGCTTGGCAACAGGCCGCGCAGGCCTTTGTTGTCGACACCTTCCCATACCGTTCTGGCCGCAGCGAGGCTGGCCTCCAGGGCGGTCAGGGACGACTGGCTGCGCCAGGCATCGGCCTGGAACGGCTGCGGCACGCCTTTGCTCTGGCGGCCCATCGGTGTGCCGAGCTTCTTCTTCAAGGTATCGAGGGCGGTCACCTGCACGCGCAACAGATCGGCGATTGCTTCGTGGGAGTCGGCGTAGCGCTGGTTCGGGAACTTGCTCATCTGCGCGAGCATGCCGTCGGTGTTGTTCCAGCTTTTGAGGATTTCTTCGGCCAGCTGTTTCTGACGCTCGCCAATGGCGATCAGCAGCGGGCAGTACTTGGCCTTCTGCTCGGCGTTGGCCACATCTGGCTTGCTGTCGAACAGGATGTATTCGTAGGCCGACAGGCCTTGGACCACCACGCTGGACGTGGCCAGTGCAGCAGCATCGATCTGCGGTTGTGCAGTGACCAGTTGCTCGACCTGGCGGCCGACCAGGTTCTTCTTGTCGGGCCAGAACTGCACCTGCCAGGCACGGTTGCCCTCGGCCAGCGGACCAATCAGCAGCGGTTGCAGTTCGGCCCAGGCTTTTTGCGCGTGCAGGAAGTCGGCGCGGGCGGTTTCGAGATTTGCCTTGCCTTCGCAGTAGGCGAGGGCGCTGACGGCCAACTGGCGGTCGGCTTCAACCCAGCGGGTATAGGTCGGCAGAATCACCGACTTGGCGATCGCAGCCGAAGTGACGGCCTGCGGGTCCTGTGGCGAGCAGGCGCCCAAGGCTAGCGCGGCAAGGCTGGTGAACAACAATTTGGGACGGAACATGTCGGGCTCCCGCGGGAAGATGGGTATTAAAGGGAATTCAAGAACGCCAACAACGCAGCGCGCTGCTCGGCATTGAAAGACAAAACCTGTTGTTGCGCCGCTTTTGCCTCGCCGCCATGCCAGAGCACAGCTTCGAGCAGGTTGCGGGCGCGGCCGTCGTGCAGGAACTGGGTGTGGCCACTGACGGCTTGAGTCAAACCAATGCCCCACAACGGCGGGGTACGCCAGTCGCGCCCTCCGGCCTGGAATTCGGTGCGGTTGTCGGCCAGGCCATCGCCCATGTCATGCAGCAGCAGATCGCTGTAGGGGCGAATCACTTGATTGGCCAATTCAGCTTCGGCGGCGTCGGCGGCGGTGGTGTACTTGGGTGTGTGACAGGACTGGCAACCGGCCTGGTAGAACAGGGTCTTGCCGGCCAGCACTTGCGGCGTGCTGACATCGCGGCGCGCCGGTACGGCGAGGTTACGGGTGTAGAACAGCACCAGGCGCAGGATGTTGTCGCTGACTTCCGGCTCGCCATCGGGGCCGTTGCCATTGGGTGCCTGCTTACAGGCCGTTTGCGCGTCGGTGCAGTCGTCAAAGGGCCTCAGGTGGGTCGTGAGGCCCATGTCACCGGAAAACGCATGGACATTTTGTTGATTGAGGTTCGGCTGCCCGGCTTTCCAGCCAAATCGCCCGAGCACGGTTTTCTGCTGCATATCATCCCAGACCCGGTTCGGGCGCCCGGCGATGCCGTTTTTCGCTTTGGCCTGCGCGTCCGCATTCGCCAGGATGGCCTCTTCAGGAATGGCTTCCAGCAAGCCCAGGCCGATCATCGCAGGTGCGACACGGGCCGAGAAGCGCGTGTCGGGGTGCATCGGGCCGTAGTTCAGCTGGGTGATGTTCAGGCTCGGCTTGCGCAGTTCCACTTCGGTGCCGTCCTTGAAGCGAACCATCACCGGCGAGTAGTCGACCCGCACCTTGCCTTCCGGCGTCACGCCGGGCACGGCCATGTCCTGGAACTGCCCGCCATACACGGGCTCCGGTACGACACCCTGTTGCTCGATGACGTTGGCGTAGGCTGGGGTGTCGGGAATCGACAGGCGTATCAGCATCGACACGGCATTGCGCGCATCTGGCGCAGGCGGGTGACCGCGGCCGTCCTTGATATGGCAGCCCTGGCAGGCATTGGTGTTGAACAGCGGACCGAGGCCGTCGCGAGCGGTGGTGGTCGACGGAGCGATCACCCAGGGATTACGAAAAAAGCTATTGCCGACACTGAAGTCCACACGCCGCGATGGCGGCAGGTTAGCGGAGGGCAGCGAAAAGGCGTTCTGATCGGTCTTGCGCACGGTCGTACCGCCGCCGGAGCGGGCTTCACCGGGTTCAGCCTGGGTGAATTTCGGGGCGTCATCGCAGGCACTCAGGCCCAGGGCCAACAACAGTGCGGACAAGCGAAGAGGCAGCGAGGGCATCAGACATCCTGCAAGACGAGCAAAACAAGGGCGCAAAGTCTAACAGGGGATGGGAATTTGAATAAGAGGAATTATCGTTCGCTTAGGCAGATGATCGTTCCCACGCTCCGCGTGGGAATGCCTCAACGGACGCTCCGCGTTCGGCTTTTGATTTGGGACGCGGAGCGTCCCGGGCTGCATTCCCACGCAGAGCGTGGGAACGATCAGCGTGGGAACGATCGGCAACCGAAGAGCCAGCGGTGATCAGAACTCGTGATCAGCGTTGTCCGGGTTCAGGTCGCTGATGCCCAGTTTGCCAGCGGCGGCTTCGATCGAACCGGTCTGCTTGACCAGGGAGGCGATGGCGTCACGGACGATCTGGTTGCCGGCGGTGTTGCCGGCAGCGATCAACTGGTCGTAGTGCTCACCCTTGTTGGCGTGGTCGACGATGACCTGCATCTTGGCTTCGGTGGCAGCCAGGTCGGCTTTCAATGCGGTGTCTGCCGCTGGATCGACCTTGGCCACCAGGGACGACAGGCTGGCGCCGGTCATCTTGCTGCCGTCGACACGGGTGTATTCGCCCAGGTACACGTTACGAATGCCTTTGGCATCGTAGAACTGCGAGTTGTGGGTGTTGTCGCTGAAGCAGTCGTGTTCGTCTTCCGGGGAGTTGGCTTCCAGGGAAACCTTCATGCGCTCGCCCGCCAGTTCGCCCAGGGACAGGCTGCCCATCCCGAACAGCATTTTGCGCAGGCCGCTTTCAGCCGGTTCCGCTTCCAGGGTGGCGCGGTAGTTGTCGGCCACGTTCGGCTTCCAGTTACCGACCATTTCTTCCAAGTCGCTGACCAGCAATTGAGTCACGGATTTCAGGTAGGCGCGGCGACGATCGTTGTGGCCGCCAGTGGCGCCTTTGCCTTCCAGGTAGTCGGAAGCTGGACGGTTGCCGGCGCCAGGGCCGGTGCCGTTCAGGTCCTGGCCCCAGAGCAGGAATTCGATGGCGTGGTAGCCGGTGGCGACGTTGGCCTCGGAACCGCCCAGCTCGTTCAGGCTGGCGAGTTTTTCCGGGGTGATGTCCTTCACGTCGACCTTGTCTTCGCCGACCTGGATTTCAGTATTGGCGATGATGTTGGCCGTGGCGCCAGGGTTACCCAGTGCGTGCTCGTAGGATTTGTCGACGTAGTCGATCAGGCCTTCGTCCAGTGGCCAGGCGTTCACTTGGCCTTCCCAGTCGTCGATGATGGTGTTGCCAAAGCGGAACACTTCGCTCTGCAGGTAAGGAACGCGAGCAGCGATCCAGGCGGCCTTGGCGGCTTTCAAGGTGTCGGCGTTCGGCTTCGCGAGGAAGGCGTCGACGGCGCTTTGCAGGGTTTTCGCAGTAGATTCGGCATCGCTGTAAACGGCGAAAACCATGTCGGCATAGTGCGCGACAACGGCTTTGGCGGCCGCTTCGTCGACTTTGCTGGCAGCGGCAGGCGCAGCAGGTGCGACTTGGGCCGCAGAAGTGCTGGCCGCTGGCGCAGGAGCGGCCGCTTGTTCTTTGTCTTTGCCTTCACCGCAACCGGCGAGGGAAATTGCGATGGCCAACAGACTGGCGGTAGCCAGAGGCATACGAATCATGGCGAACATCCTGCTTCGAGAGGGGGTGGAATAACGCGTCCGGCGCGCAAAAGTGACACATAATGCAAATCTTTCGCATTATGTGTAAAGGGTTGCGGTTGGAAATATTTCTTATTCACTCTGTAGGAGCGAGCATGCTCGCTCCTACAGGGGGGGTTACAAGATTGCCGCGTTACTGCGCTGGGCTTGCTTCAGATAAGCCACCAGCTCGCGGGCCGGCAGGGGCTTGCTGTAGAAGTAGCCCTGACCCTCGTGGCAGCCTTCGGAGATGATGTAGGCCTCCTGCTCCAAGGTTTCCACGCCTTCGGCGATCACCTGCATGCCCAGGCTCTTGCCCAACTGAATGATGGCGCGAACGATGGTTGCGTCGTCATCGTCATCGAGCAGGTCCTGGACGAAACTCTTGTCGATCTTGATCTTGTCCAGCGGCAGGCTTTTCAGATAACTCAGTGACGAATAACCGGTGCCGAAATCGTCGATCGCGATCAGCGCACCGGAGCGGCGCAGGCTGAGCAGATGCTGGGCGGCGGTGCTGATGTCTTCCATCAGGCCGGTTTCGGTGACCTCCAACTCCAGGCTGCGTGGCGGCAGGCGATACATCTGCATCAGGTTGTTGATCACCCGAGGCAACTCGGCGTGGTGCAATTGCACGGTGGAAAGGTTCACGGCCATGCGCATGTCGCTGAAGCCCTGGTCGTGCCAGTCGCGCAATTGTTTGCAGGCCTGGTCCAGCACCCATTCACCAATGGCGATGATGGTGCCGTTCTGCTCGGCCAGCGGAATGAACAGGTCCGGTGGTACCAGCCCGTGCTCGGGATGCTGCCAGCGAATCAACGCTTCGACGCCAACGACCCGGTGATCGCGGTAGCTGATCTGCGGTTGGTAGACCAGGTAGAACTGGTCGCGGACCAGTGCGTCGCGCAGGTCTTTTTCCAGCTCGCGACGGCGGCGCATCTCGGTGTCGACGCTGGCGATGTAGAACTGATAGCGGTTGCGCGAGCGCGTCTTGGCCAGGGTCATCGTCTGTTCGGCTTTTTGCAGCAGCTTCTCGGTACTGTTGCCATCTTCGGGGAACAGGGTGATGCCAATGGTGGCGCGCAGGCGGATCTGCTGATGATCGAGGGCAAACGCCGCTTCCAGGTCATCGAGGATGCTTTGGGCCAGTTCGGCGGCTTCGTAGGGTTGTTCGATATCGGCCTGCACCAGGGCGAACTGGTCGCCACCCAGGCGGGCGAGGGCGCCCAGGCGTCCACTGTGCGCGCGCAGGCGATCGGCCAGGGCCAGTAGCAGCTGGTCGCCGGTCTGGTAGCTGAACTGTTCGTTGATGCCCTTGAAGTCATCGAGCCCGACGCACAGCACCGCAACCCGGCGTTGCAACTTGCCGGCATCGACGAGGATCTTGTCCAGCTGCGTTTGCAATTGCTGGCGGTTCGGCAGGCCGGTAAGGAAATCGTACTGGGCCATGCGCAACAGGCTGTTTTCCGCTTCGTGGCGCAGGTGCGTGTTGCGCTCGATGGATTCGAGCAACTGGTTGGCGGTGTTGATCCACAGCCCCAGTTCGTTCTTCTCGTGGCCCTTGAGCAATGGAATCTTGTGCTCGCTGGGGCGGTCGGGATTGATTTCGGTCAGGTGCTCGATGATGCGCGACAGGGGTTTGGTCAACAGCCAGTGATAGACCAGGTACAGCACCAGGCCCATCGCCAGGGCACGCAATACCCCGGAAATGAAGATGATTACCGAACTGACGATAAAACCCTTGCCGTAGGTGGCGGTGTCGAGGGTAATGCTCAGGTCGCCGTAATACTCGCTGTAAGGGCCGCGTCCCACCAACTGGGTGGTGAAGGTGCGTTCCTTGCCGAGGATCAGGTCGGTCAGCCAGCGACTGCTGGACTGCTGCAACTCACGGGATTTTTGCGCCAGCATGGCTTCGTTGGGATGGCCTATGGAGGCCTGACGCACCGCATCATCCTGGAACAGGCCTTCGATTACCTGCATACCCATTTCCCGATCCAGGCTGTAGACGGCCTGGGTCGAAGGGTCGCGGAACATGTCGAGAATGCGTTCGGCATCGCTGGCGACGGCCTGGCGTGTTTTATAGGCATCGAAAACAATCTGCGCGCAGCTCAAGACCACGCCGACGATCAATGCCGACAGGAGCACGACCCGGAGCAACTTCACCGACAAGCTGTTCTTGAGTTCCAGCTTCAAAGGGTAATTCCTTGTTCCGTGCGGGTAGCATCAAGTTGCCATGAGTATTGGCAATCCCGTGGTGGCAGTCAAAGGGACAATCCATCCTGCGGGATAATGCCAGCAGCTTGGCCGATTTGCTGTGTCTGGGGCAATTGCCCGATCAGTACTGTGTCGGTAGTCGAGTCCTTCAACTTGAGGGGATTGGGACAAAATTTCCTTTCGTTTGATGTTAGACCGCTGTGGCGTTGAGGCAAGGCCCCGGGTGCTGCTTTTGGACTGGTAGCTCGCCCACAAAAAAGGCGACCCCCTTGCGAGGGTCGCCTTGGCGCTAGCTACGGTTGTTACTTATTCCGACAGCTTGTAGGCAATCACATAGTCGCCCTGTTTGGTGCCCAGTGAACCGTGGCCGCCAGCCACGACCAGCACGTATTGCTTGCCGTCCTTGCCGGTGTAGGTCATCGGCGTGGTTTGCGCGCCTGCGGGCAGGCGACCTTCCCACAGTTGCTTGCCGTTTTTCACGTCGTAGGCCCGCAGGTACTGGTCCAGGGTGCCGCTGAGGAAACCGACGCCACCGGCGGTGATGAAGGTGCCGCCCAGGCTTGGTACGCCCATGCTCAGCGGGATCGGAACCGGCGAGCTGTCGCGCACGGTGCCGTTCTTGTGCATCCAGATTTTTTCATGGGTGGTCAGGTCGATCGCGGCCACGTAGCCCCACGCTGGCGCCTGGCACGGCAGGCCCATTGGCGACAGCAAGGCTTCGAGCACCACGCCGTACGGCGCGCCCTTGTTGGGTTGCACGCCTTCGGTTTCGCTTTTGCGCGGGCCTTGGGCGGCGATTTCGGCGGCCGGGATCATTTTCGACTTGAACGCCATGTAGCTCGGGTTCACGAACGCGATCTGACGCACCGGGTCAACCGAGATGCCGCCCCAGTCGAACACACCGAAATTGCCCGGATAGACGATCGAACCCTGCAGCGATGGCGGGGTGAACGGGCCGTCGTAGCGCAAGGATTTGAAGTCGATCCGGCAGATCAGTTGGTCGAACGGCGTGACGCCCCACATGTCGCGCTCTTGCAGCGGCGGTGGCATCAGGTTCAGGTCGGATTTGGGTTGCGTCGGCGAAGTGTGGTCGCCTTCCACCGCGCCTTGCGGCACCGGTACTTCGTTGATCGGCACGATGGCCTGGCCGGTGCTGCGGTCCAGCACATAGATGCTGCCTTGCTTGGTCGACGCCAGGACGGCCTGCTTCACGCCGTCGGCGGTCTTGAGGTCCATCAGGGTCGGCTGGCCGCCGACGTCCATGTCCCACAGGTCATGGTGAGTGAACTGGAAGTGCCAGCGCACTTTGCCGGTGGCGATGTCCAGGGCGGTCAGGCCGGCCGCGTGCAGTTCCGATTCAGGGGTACGCGCGCCGCCGAACTGGTCCGGGGTCTGGTTGCCCATCGGCAGGTACAGCATGCCGAGTTTTTCATCGACTGCGAACACGGACCACATGTTTGGCGAGTTGCGGGTGTAGGTCTTGCCCTCGGCAATCGGCGTCGTGTCGTCCGGGTTGCCGCTGTCCCAGTTCCACACCAGTTTGCCGGTGTGCACGTCGAACGCGCGGATCACGCCGCTTGGCTCGTCGATGGAAACGTTGTCGGTGACGTGGCCGCCAATCACCACCAGGTCCTTGGTGACCGCGGGGGGCGAGGTGGAGTAGTAACCGCCGGCCGTGAAACCGCCGATGTTGGCGCGCAGGTCGACCTGGCCCTTGTCGCCGAAGTCTTCGCACATTTTGCCGGTGTCGGCGTTCAGCGCGATCAGGCGGGTGTCGGCGGTCGGCAGGAAGATCTTGCGCGGGCAAGCGCTGGCCGGGGCCGGGCTGGCCGAACCGGTCGGGCTCTGTTCGGAGGCATACACCGCGTCATCGTGATAGGTCACGCCACGGCAGGTCATGTGCGCCCAACCCTTGAAGTTCGCCGCATTCTGCGTCGACAGCTTCGGATCGAAACGCCAGATTTCCTTGCCGGTGTCCGGGTCCAGGGCGATCACCTGGCTGTGCGGCGTGCACACGTAGAGCATGCCGTTGACTTTCAGCGGGGTGTTTTCGGCGGTGGTTTCGCCCGGGTCGTTCGGCCCTGGCAGGTCACCGGTGCGGTAAGTCCAGGCCGGTACCAGTTTGTTGACGTTCTGCGGGGTGATCTGCGCCAGCGGCGAGTAACGGTCGCCATGGGCGCTGCGGCCGTAGGAGTTCCAGTCACCGTCGGGCATGGCCGGCGCGGTGTTGGTCATGCCCGGCACGCTGTCGCGGTCCAGTTGGCCCTTGATTTCGCCCGGGTTGGTGAACTGGCTGGCCAAGGCGGTCGCGCCTGCGATCACCACAGCCACGCTCAGTGCGCCGGTGCCCATGGGGGCGGCGCCATCACGCAGCAGCGGACGGCGAAACCACGGCAGCAACATCGCCAGGCCCAGCGCGAACAGCATCGCCAGGCGCGGCACCAGCTGCCACCAGTCGAGGCCGACTTCCCACAGTGCCCAAACGGTGCTGGCGAACAGTACCAGCGCGTACAGGCCCAACGCGGCACGGCGCGCGGCGATCAGCAGGATGCCGGTCAGCGCAAGACCGATACCGGCCAGCAGGTAGTACAGCGAGCCGCCGAGCATGCTCAGCTTGATCCCGCCGGCCAGCATGGCCAGGCCCATTAGCAGAAGCAGTATGCCGAGCAGGGTCGGCAACAGACGGCTTCGACTCAAAGCACCCTCAGTGCTCATAGTGTGGTTCTCCGTGACGTTTCAAGTGGTCCCGCGCAGGTTCACTGTAGATGACGATCCCGCGGGGGCGTGGTTCATATAACAGGTGTTCAGTCGATGTAATCCCTTGTGGGAGCGAGCCTGCTCGCGAAAGCACTGTGTCATCCGACGCTAATGTTGGATGTGATGGCCTCTTCGCGAGCAGGCTCGCTCCCACAGGGTTTGGGGTGTTGGTTAGAAGGACGACTGGATCTTGATCCCGCCAATCAGCGCGTCATCGACCTCGTTCACGCCACCGGGGTGGCGGATGTATTGCAGGTTCGGGCGCACCGTCAGCCAGTTCGTGACGTGCACGCCGTAGTAGAGTTCGGCGCTGTATTCGGTGTCTTGGGGCGGCAGGTAGGCCGGGTTGTCGTAGTCAAAGACAGCATTGGCCTGATTACGCGCCTCGGCATTCTTGCGGTACGCCGGGTTGACGTGCACGCGGGCCATGGCGAAACCGATGTCATCCCTGGCGCGGGCATCGAACAGGCCTTTGTAGACGAGGCCGGCCTGGACATAGTTGTCGATGGCGTTGGTCTTCTTGTCGTGCATCGTGCCATTGGCGAACAGGCTCAGGCCTCGGGAATGGTCGCTGGCAGTGCTGGTGACTTGCTGCTGCAGGCCGAGCCAAACACCGTGCTTGCTTGAGGCGCTGCGATAAGCCTCGCCACTCAGCGCGGCGGGCTGGCCGTTGCTGTCTTTGTAGACATCGGTGGCGTCGGCGTTGCTGTAGTAGTAGCCGGCACGGTATTCACCCGGCAGGCCGTTGAACTTTGGTGTCCACACCAGCTCCACCGGCAGGATGGCCCCTTGGGTGCCGCTGCCGCTGAGCTTGAAGCCGTTGTCGCGATCGAGGTTCGACGGGTTTTGCTCATAGGCGCCAACCTGTGCGTACAGTTCGGGCGTCAGGTGATACTTGACCCGCATCGCCCACTGGCTGACGGGCCAGTTGTACCAGATGTCGCCCACCCAGTTGCCGACCTGGGAGCCGCAGAACGCCAGGTTCTGGAAGTCGCAGGGAAAACTGTTGAAGTCTTCGCCTTCGCCGAAACGGCCGACCTTGATGTCGAGCGTCTGGTCGAGGAACTTCTGCTGGTACCACATCTGCGTCAGGCGCGTGGTCTGGCCACGGCCCCAGACTTCCTGTGCCGAAGTGAATCCGCCCACTCGCGGATCATTGATCCGGTCGTTGCTGATGTTGTTGCCGCTGCGCTTGGTGATGGTCAGCTGGAACTCTGCGTCATCCCAGCCAAGGATTTTCTGCAGGTCCAGGTGAGTGCCGAAACCAAACTGATCGCTGTAGCGAGCGGTGCGATCCTGGTCGTAGCCGCCCTGCAGATTGCTGCCCATTTCGCCGGTGTAGTCGATCTTGAAATCGTAGCCCTTCGCCGACAGTTCACTGCGGGTGCCGTTCCAGTCGCCAAGCATCCACGGGGAGTCGCTGTCGAAGGCGGGCGCCGCCTGGGTGCACGTAACGAGGCTGAAAGCGCCTAGGCCTGTGAGCAGGCAAACAGTAGTCTTGAAGACAGCGCTGTCTTTGGGGAGTCGTAAATCAGGCATAGAGAAGAAATTCTTGATCTTTTTCTGGGGAATGAACGTAAAACGGCAGACGCAAAGCAGAGGAGGAAACGTTTCAGCTAAAGCGGGCGTAAGGATAATGTTCTGTTACAAATAGAGAAAGGTCTTTTCCTGACATGCATCCTTTCGGATTCGGTAACAGTCCTTGTAGGCGCTGGGGCAGGCTGCGATCTTTTGGGTTTCACCTACATTTAACGTAAGGTGCGCGGCTTCCAATTCCCACTCCTGCTCGAAGGCCTGGCATGAACGAACACAACCCCGATCCGCTGCACGGCGTCACCCTGGAACAGATCCTCAATGCGCTGGTGACCCATTACGAGTGGTCGGGATTGGCCGAGCGCATCGATATCCGTTGCTTCAAGAGCGATCCGAGCATCAAGTCGAGCCTGACGTTCCTGCGCAAGACCCCATGGGCACGGGAGAAAGTGGAGCGCTTGTACGTGAAGCTGATGCGCACCAAGCGCCCGGTTTGACATGCCACCCAAGGAAGGCGTGCAGCGACGCTTGATGACGTTGGCGGCCGTGCTGGGCTGGGCCGGGCTGAGTATTCAGCTGTACCTGATTTTTTTTGCGCGCTGGAGCATCGGCGCCAGCCTGCTGGGCGGGCTGATGAGTTTTTTCAGTTTTTTCACCGTGCTGAGCAACACCCTGGTGGCGACCGTGCTGACCTGTGCAGCCACGTCCCGCGAGTCGGCGGCGCGTCGCTGGTTTCTGCAGCCGGGGGTCAGTAGCGGTGTTGCCGTGAGCATCGTGGTGGTTAGCCTGGCCTACAACCTGCTGTTGCGGCATTTGTGGCATCCGCAAGGCTGGCAATGGCTGGCCGATGAGCTGTTGCACGACGTGATGCCGCTGCTATTCCTGCTGTATTGGTGGTTCTGTGTGCCGAAAGGCACCTTGCGTCTGCGGCACATTGCGCTGTGGCTGATTTACCCGTTGCTGTACTTCGCATACACACTGCTTCGCGGGCACGTGTTGGCGGCTTATCCCTATCCGTTCATTGATGTGGACAAGTTGGGTTATCCACAGGTGTTTTTGAATGCCGGCGGATTACTGATGGGGTTTGTGGTGATTGCTTTGTTGTTGATGGCGCTGGATCGTCGGTGGCGGTGACCACTGGGCTCTCAGATGTACCCGATCAACTGTAGGAGCGAGCCTGCTCGCGATGGAGGTCAACGATAACGCGGGAAGCCTGGCGCCCCGCGGTGCTCTCAGGTTTTTCGTCGGAACGCCGCCCGGAGCATGCTCGCTCCTACAGTTCAAACCTCATTACTCCTCGTCGCTGTCGTCCAGCCGCCAGTAGCCGACGGCCTTTACGAACTGTTCGTTCAAACCGTGCTTGTCGAGCAACACCCGACGTATCTGCCGCGACACCTTGCTCTCGGTTGCCACCCACGCGTACAGGCTGCCGGCTGGCACCTGGATCTGGCGCACGGTGCTCAACAAATGGTCTTTGCCCCCTTCGCGCAACACCCAGATCACATTGACCACGGCAGCGCTCTGCAGCACTTGCTGTTCCTTGCCATTTTCCACTTCGATCACCACCAGCGCCTTGCGATTGGCCGCCAGGCCTTCAAGGCGTCGGGCGATGGCGGGCAGGGCGGTCTCGTCGCCGATCAGCAGGTAACTGTCGAAGATATCCGGCACGATCATCGAGCCGCGAGGCCCGCCGATGTGCAGGAACTGCCCGGGTTGGGCCTGTGCGGCCCAGGTCGAGGCAGGGCCATCGCCGTGCAGCACGAAATCGATATCCAGCTCCAGGGCGTCCAGGTCGTAGCGGCGCGGGGTGTAGTCGCGCATGGCCGGCATCGGGCCGTTGTCCTTGCCGGCGCCGAGCACCAGGGTTTCCAGCGCCGCCTGTTGCTCCGCATTCTGCGGGAACAGCAGTTTGACGTGGTCGTCGGTGCCGAGGCTTACGAAGCCGGCCAGCTCAGGCCCACCGAGGGTAATGCGGCGCATGCGTGGCGTCAGGTCGACGACGCGCAGCACCTCCAGGCGCCGTCGTTTTATTTCATGCATCACGCGGTGAATGGTTGGGGTAGGCACGATAACGTCAGTCATTCGGCTGGCTCCTGGGCAAATTGAACGGCGGGGCCGTCGACAATGGCTTTGGCGGTGTTGTTGAGCAGGTTGGCGACACGCTGGATCTCTTCGGCACTCCAGCGTCCATGGTGCAGTTGCAAGGCATGACGCAGGTTATGCACAGCCTCGTGGATCTGCGGCGGGCGATCATGGCCGCGCAACGAGCGCTTGCTCACATCGATACGAGTGCGCACGCCGTCCAGGGCGATCGCTTGTTCGGTTAAAGACAGACGTCCGGCGTCGGTCACGCTGTAGCGTTTTTTGCCGCCCTCGGCATCGCCCTGAATCATTTCGCTCTCTTCCAGAAAGGTCAGGGTCGGGTAGATCACCCCTGGGCTGGGGCTATAGGCGCCGTCGAACATGCCTTCGATCTGGCGGATCAAGTCATAGCCGTGGCAAGGCTGCTCGGCAATCAGCGCCAACAACAGCAATTTCAAGTCGCCGGGAGCGAACACCCGGGGGCCGCGGCCGCCGCGTTCGCGCCCGGGACGTTTTTCGAAGCCGTCACGGCCGTCGCCGTGTTCGCGGTGCGGGGAATGATGGTCTCTCATTTTTTCCTTCTCCTGTGATTTATAGATACAACGTAAGATATATCTTATACAGTGCGCAAGCTTTATTGACCGACGGTCGGAAGACCAGAAGCTCCGCCGGTCTGGCGGGAGAAGGGAGTGTTGGTAATTACTAAAATAATTATCAGGTTCCAACTGTTGTTGGTAATGAGTTAATGAATAAGTAGTACACTTCTTACAGAAGTTGTTTTAGTTCTTTTCTGTGTGTTTTTATTGCGAAAACTGGACTGCCCCTACCAAACCGGACACCAACTCCCCGTTACATTGATGCTGCCGCATAGCAATACGGCCTTCGTGCCGACGCGGCACGCCGGGTTGTTTGATCCGACGTTCAAGCAAAAGGTTTGTTGTCACGTATCACCCGGTAAACCCGTTTCAACAATGGCCAGCTTCTGCTCTGGGCTCCAGCGGCGCCGCCGCTCCTGGGCCAAAAGCTCCCCACTCTTGTCGTTGCTATTAGTCATAAGCCCTGTTTGCCTATCCCCTATCGTAAGGGGGGAACGGTGTCCTGTCGGTCATGGGGCTCGTTCAAAAACTGTGTGTAGGATATGGCTGATAGGTAAATGTCTTACTCTGTTGTTTTTCGTGCTTTTTCCACGGGTGCGTGGGGTACTTTAACTACATCTCGCATGGAGTTTTCGTACTTACTTTCCTAGGATTTTGGTTGATCATTGTTGGCGTCGAAAGTTGAGCAGGAATGCCATCACGCTGGTTGCTGGCACGGTTCATTAAAACTTTCCACAGACCAATCCTTTGAAAAAAAACAGGTACTCAACAATGTTCAAGAAGTTTGCAATCGCCGTCCCGATGACTCTCCTGGCCCTCAGCTCTTCGATGGCGTTCGCTGCGGATGAAGCGCGCTCGTCCATCAACATCAGCGCCTTTATTCCCACCAACACATTCCACGCCCAGCCGGTGAATCCTGAATTCGGTAAAGATGAAAAATTGGCCTACGACGTGGTAAATGAGAAATTGAGCACGCTGCGTGCGACTTACGATATCCGCCACACTCTCGGTTCGGTCAACGCTTATGTGGAAGGTGGTCCGCAACCCCTGCACAACGGCAACAACTTCATCGCACTGACCTACGCCTTCAACGGCGTAACCTTGAGCGGTACATCCCAGGAAGTGGTCAGCGATGCCGCATCCAACGGGGGCATGCGGGCTGATCTGGTGATTACCCCCGCCCTGCCGCTTGTTGCTCAGACAGGTCTTTACACGGCCAGTCCGGTCGTGATCTTCGACGCCGTTCCACGCATCAACTAAGTCGGCCATGACTTAAGGCCCAGCCTTATTCGTTAACACTTACCGGTCGATGGGTAACCAGTGCCTGTCGATCGGGTTTCAACGAATTTATCTTCAGAGTATTTCGTTCATGTTCCCGATGACTCCCATCGCGGCGGCGCTTGCCCTGTGTTTTTGCGCAACTGCCGTGGCCGCGCCCATGGAAAACGGCCACACACCTCGAAGTTTGCTGGCGCAGGCCAAAGGCTTGCCGAAGGGTTTCGAAGAACACTTCTTCGATGTGCCGATGGCGGTGCGCGTGGAACTTGACCAACAGTTTCTTGGTGAAGCGATGATTGTGCTGACGCGCGACGATCGCGTCACTTTGGTTAACTTCGTCGATGTCAGCGACAGCACCATCAAGCCCAGTGAGCGCGACACCTGGGCTAACTATCTGAAGCAGGGCGTAGCCTTGGGCGGCTGCCAGGCGAAATGCCCCGAGCAGCTGTTGGCTGTGCATTACAGCCTTGAAAATTCCCTGGTGTCGATCCTCACGGAAAACGCCGAGCGTGACGGTGAGGTACAGCGTTACTACAACCTGCCGGAGCACGGCAGCACCGGGTTGATCATACGCAACCAGTTGAACCTCAATGGCGGTCAGAATCAGGACCTTGGCGGACGCTACGGCCTGGACGCCAGCAGCAGCCTGGGCAACTGGACCCAGGCGGTCAACTTGCAACTGTCTCGACTCGGTGGCCTGGACAACAAGCTCTACCACGCCGTGTACGAACTCTTCACTCAACGCGAACTGGAAGGCAACTTCCTGCGCCTGGGTTATTTCACGCCGACTTCCGAAGGCTTGACCCGTCAGCCCCGCGCCTTTGGCATCAGCCCCGACACCGCGCTGGGGGTGATGTACGGCAGCTCCGACAGCCTGGCCATCAACAACCCGAAACCGGCGGTGTACCCCATCTATGTCACCGCCAATCGACAGGGTTCGGTGGAGATTTACCGCGACGGTTTGCTGATCAACACCCAGGCCGTGCCAGCAGGGTTGCAGACCCTCGATACGCGTGCGCTGCCGGGCGGCATCTATGAAGTGGAAGTGCGCCTGATCGAAGACGGCCAAATCACTTCCAGCACCCAGGAACTGGTCTACAAACCGAGCAACTGGCGCAACCATGAGGAGCGCTGGCGCTACAACCTGTTTGCGGGTCGCGAATCGAAGTTGCTCAGCAACTGGGAGGAGCAGCACGATGGCGACATGACCGCCGGTGCGGCGTTTAACTACCTGTTTCACCCACGCGTAATCCTCGGCCTGAACGCTCGCCAGGTGCGCGACTCGCTGCAATACGGCACCTCGGTGGACTGGGCCATCGTCAATAACGCCAGCCTGTTCGCCAACGTCTACAAGACTCAAGACTACGGCACCGGCCTCGATGTACAGGGCCTTTATTCCTACGGCAGCGGCAGTCTCGTCGCCAGTCACACCCGCAGCTGGCTCGACACCACTCGGCTCTACGACACCTTGCCCGATGGCACGCGGGTGCGGCAGCGCAATGTGTTCGTCGGCCAAACCAGCAATTCGTCGCTGTCGATCAATCACCGAGTCACCACTAAAAGCTCAATCAACGCCCGGGTGTCCCACAGTGAAGGCAACATCAACGGCACGGGCGTGGACCTGGGCTGGAGCCAGCGCACTCAACTGTTTGGCAGTGACGCCAATTGGCGCCTGTCGCTGTTCGATCGGCCGGGCAGCGTGAGTTCGGGAGACGACCGCAATCGCGGCATCGACTTGAGTGTGAATATCGCGTTGGGCGGTCCCGGTGAACAGATTTCCGGCAGCATTGGCACCCGCACCGCGAGGGAAGGCGGGCGCGATAACAATGCCTCGATCACCTATCGCAAAACCCTGCAGGACCATGTGCTGCAAAGCGTCTCCGCCTCGGCCATCACCGATACCTATGGCATCGGCTTGAATGCCATGGCGACCATGAGTTCGGACCTGGTCAATGGCGACGGCTTCATCCAGCGTTCGTCCTTCAACAACGACCTCACCGGCGGCTTGAACCTCGAAAGCACCGTGGCCGTCGGCGGGCAAAAAATGGTCATGACCAGCCAATACCACCGCAACGGTGCCGGGATGATCATCGACGTGGAGTCGGACATCGAGGACATCGCCTTGCGCGCCGATGATTTGAGCGGCGGCAGCGCGATACTCAAGCCAGGGCGCAATTTCGTGCCGATCACCGCCTACAAAAGTAGCTCGGTCAGTTTCGATTTCGAGGGTAACCACGTTCCCGCAGCCACCATCCAGCCGGCTCGTTCCAGCTATCACCTGAACAAAGGGGGGGTGGAATATCGCCAGGTGAAAGTGATGAGAACCCTGACCGTGCTCGGTCGCTTGATCGACCCGCAGGGCAACCCGCTCAAGGGCCACCACATCATCAACCACGCCAGTCGCGGGGTGAGTGAAGTGGACGGCTTCTTCTCCATGGAAATGAACGCCGGCTCACCGACCCTGGAGGTGCGCCACGGCAACCAGTTGCTGTGCCAGTTCCGTCTCGACCCGAGCGATGGCCGCACGGAAAACAACGTGCTGATGATCGGCGATCTGCGTTGCACGCCGGATACGTTGGCGGATGCGACGTTCAAGGCTCGAACTGCGGGTTAACCCCCGGCAAACCGGATTAATTAACGAGGTAGGGACGATGAAACGTCTGTTGGTATTAGTTGGTTTTTGTTTGTTCACCCAAACGGCTCACGCTAGCCCGAGCATCAATATCGGTACCGTCTACGACTATCTGGACGGAGATAAAAGCACCTTCCTGAAACGTGTGTTCAATGGCGGCGACAGTACGGCATTCGTCAAGGTCAACATCCTCGAGATTCTCTACGACGCCGATGGCAAGTCGCAGGAAGTACCGCTTCAATCCAATGCCGATGGCAGCTCCCGCGACGGCTTGATGGCCAGCCCGGCGCGGTTGATCGTGCCGGCCAACGGCATGCAGGGCACGCGTTTGCTGTACATGGGCGAGCGTGACCGGGAGCGGTATTTCAGGGTGCGTTTTGTACCGGTGGTGCCGGAGAAGGAAGACGCGTTCGCGCTGTCCAGCGAAGAACAGGAAGACTACAAAAAGTCGCTGTCCGCCGGTGTCACCGTGCTGGCAGGTTATGGCGCGGTGTTTTTCGTGCGGCCCAAGGAAACACGCTTTGACAGCGCGGTTGAAAACGCCACAAGCACCTATCGGATCCGCAACAACGGCAACTCCGTTGTGGTGATCGATGAGTTCAAGGACTGCGCGGTCAAAAACGATCAGGACTGCCAGCCCACGACCAAGCATCACATCCTCGCAGGTCGCACTTTTGAGTTCGAAAAGCAGGCCGGTCGCGAATACCGCTTCACCTTGGTCGAAGGTGAACGCAGCAAAAATCTCGACGTGAAGGGCTGACCCATGAACAGGAAACTGATCCAGGTCTGGTTGTCGGCCGCCGTGATGGCGGCGAGCGCGGGTGTATTCGCCGCCCGGGAAGAGCACACCTTCGACGTGTTCGTGACCATTCCGACCCCGGCGTTTTACGTCATCCCCTCGGACTCGGGCTGGATTCATCGCGAGCAGCAACTGCCGTGGAAGGTGGCGACGTCGACACTGGGCAGCCTGCGCAAGTATTTCGATGTGAAGAATGTGGCAGGCTCGATCGAAGCGCGGCTTGACGGACGCCCCTATCTGTCTAACGGCACCGATGCCGATGACATCGCCTTGCGGGTGCTGTTCAACGGCAAATTGTTGAGCGAACACGAGAGCGGCGAAGTGGTGTCCATGACCGATGCAGCGCCCGGAAAACGCGTGTTGCTGGAAGTCCTCCCGATGCCGCCTGCCGACGGGGTTTACAAGCCCGGCAAGTACTTTGGCAGCGTCAACATGGTTTTTAATGCGGTGTTGCCCGATGCTTGATCCCGAGCCTGGAAAAGGAGTGCAGTAATTATGGAAAAGCTCAGAAAAATCATCCCGCTGAGCGGTGTGGTATTGGCGTGTGCGTTCATGCAATCCGCCATCGCGGCCACCGTTGATATGACCGCAGTGTTCCGTCCCGATCCGGCGAACCCGATGAAAAATGCCTTTATCAATACAACGCCTCAGGGCGGATATTGCGGGGACCATCCTGAATACTGCGAAGACGGCGTTTTCAGTATTGCGTTGCCCATTCGCTTCAGGTCGATAGGGCTGATTCAGGCGATGCATGAGCAACGTAAGGGCGCCATGTTCAAGGTACCGTCGTCATGGAAAGACCTGACGGTCATTCACGATGGCACCGGTGAAACCGAGACGGTAAGAATGCGTGTTAACGGCATCGGCGCTGCTTACAGAATTAAAAGCCCGCTTCCCGTAGGTGTCTGGGACAGTTCGTGGGTCAATGCGCCATCGCCGTGTCGTTACGGCGGGGTAGGCTACGGCAATGCCACGTACTATGCGTTTTTTTGGAGAGTGCCGGCCGACGCGGGTGTCTGTGCCAAGCAGGCCTACAAGGACATTACTGAAGACTACCAGTTCGCTTACGAGAACACCGGGTTCACCTACGAACTGATCACGCCTAACCCACTCAAGATGTCGGCAGGCACCTATAGGGGGGTCTTGAACTACTCGGTCGGGCCCCAACAGGATTTCGACATGGGCGATTTGATGTTGCCTGACGACAACCTCATAACGCTCAACTTCGCTTTGAATGTCGAGCACACCTTGAAGGTGGATATCCCCCCTGGCGGCAACCAAGTGGAGCTCGTTCCGCCGGGAGGCTGGCAGTCCTGGCTGACCCAGGGGCGCAAGCCAACCCGGTTGTTTCGCGATCAAACCTTCAACATTTCCTCGTCTAGCCGTTTCAAGATGCAGCTTCAGTGCGAAATCACCGGACTTTTCGATTGCATGATTCGCGACCCCGTTTCCCAGCGAGCCGCCGTGGTGCAACTGAGCGTCAGCTTGCCCAACGGCTTGACGGATCTCAGTGGGCAACCGGTCAATCGTCGTCCTTTGCATATCGGGCAGGTGAACGCCCAGGAATTCAAACCCGGCTTTTATGTAGACCGTGCGCCCGGCACCCTGCATTTCGAAATTGCACCTTATTACGTGGACTACATGATCAAGCCGGGCGAACCTTCAAAATACAGGGGCAATATCACCGTGATCTGGGATTCCGAAGTGGGATAGAAAACCCATGCCCTGAAGGCGTGACGGCCTTCAGGGCGAGGTCTGCCAAAAATAACCGAATGACCACCCGCGATCAGCGTCGGGCGACTTCAACAGGCAGGCATTCGGTGTGACTTCCCGGTTGCAGGTACGGCGTCAGGATCGGTGCCATGCCTTTGAGCACTTGCACCGGCAACGCCGAGGTGAACTTGAACGCTTCGGCCGAGCGCCCCGGCACGAAGGCGGTCAGGGTGCCGAAATGGGTGTCGCCGATGTAGAACACGAAGGTCGCCGTCCGGTTGATCGACTTCGAGCTCAGAATCCGGCCGCCCGAACCGATGGCTTCGATGCGGTTGTCGCCGGTGCCGGTCTTGCCGCCCATGGCCAGCGGCTTGCCGTCTGGCGTGATGAAACTGCCGGCGACGCGTTTGGCCGTACCGGCGTCCACCACCTGGGACAAGGCTTCGCGCATGGCCTTCGCAACCTCGGACGGCATCACTCGTTTGCCGACGTCCGGGTCATTGATCAGTTTGGTTTCATAGGGCGTGTTCGCCGCGAAGTGCAGGCTGTCGATGCGCAACGTCGGCATGCGCACACCGTCGTTGAGGATGGTGCCGATCAGCTCGGCCAGTGCGGCCGGCCGGTCGCCGGAGCTACCGATGGCGGTGGCCAGCGAAGGCACCAGGTGATCGAACGGATAGCCCACTTGTTGCCAGCGCTGGTGAATGTCGAGGAAGGCTTCGATCTCCAGGATGGTGCGGATGCGGATGTCGCGGGCGCCCTTGTGCCGACTCTTGAACAGCCAGCTATAGACTTCCTGGCGCTCGAACTGGCTGGCTTTGACGATGTCCTTGAACGTGGCGTCCGGGTGGGTCAGCAAATAGCCCATCAGCCACAGGTCCAGCGGGTGGACCTTGGCAATGAAGCCCTGGTCGGGCAAGTCATAGGTGCCGGGGCCATAGGCGAGGTACAGGCGTTCGAGGCGCTCGTCGGTGAGTTTTTCCTTGTCGATGCTGGATTTTTCGCCGGTGAGGTGCGAGCGCACAAAGGTGTTGAAGCTCTGCTGGCTGGCCTGCGGCAGCAGGTAGCGGTGCACGGCGGCCAGGCGGATTGGGGTCGGGCGCATGCTGTCGAGGAAGGTCTCGAGTCGCGCCTGGGTGTCCTTGTTCTTGTATTTTTTCCAGAACTTGAGCAGGAACGACGTGCCCTCGCGGTCGGCAAACGAGGCCAGGTATTCCTGGCGGCGAGGGTCGCGGTCGTCCTTGAGCAATTCAGCCCGGTTGTTGGGGCCGGAATACGTGGTGTAGCGCACCAGGTCGCGCATCAGGCGAATGAACGGCAGGTTGATCGACTCCCGCAGGGCGTCGCGCAGGGTCGGGTTGCGACCGTTGTCTTCCTTGCGGAAGTTATTGAACGTGTGCAAGCCGCCACCGGTGAAAAATGCTTCGCCGGGGCTGGCGGAATACTTGCGATCCAGCGCGGCGCCGAGCATGGGTTGCAGGCTGTGGTCTTTGTTCTGGATCAGGTAATCGACCACCCAGCGGCTCAGGCGATCCTGTTCCGGTATCTCGACTTTCTTCAGGTCCGGGACGGACATCTCGCCGTATTTGTCATGCAACTCGGCAATGATCTGCAGGTAAGTGGTGAGCACGCGCATTTTCGCCGTGGAGCCCAGTTCCAGCTTGCTGCCTTCATTGATGTCGAACGGTTGATCGGTGCTGTCGGTTTGGACCCGCACCCGTGAGCCATCCGGTGTCAGCTCGAACAGTGTGAAGCTGTAGCGCACCTGGGTGGTGCTGGTGGGGGTCAGCAAGCGTTCGCCCATCAGGCCGATTTCAGCGGCATAGGCCGGGTCGGCCAGGCGTTTGAGATAGGCTGTGGCCTGGGTTTGCAGCTCGCCTTGCAGGGTGCTGGTGGCCGAGAGGTCAAGCCGATCGAGATCGTACAATGGACGATTGAGCAACCCGGCCAGGCGGCTGCGGGCCACGCTGATGCCCTTGTTGGTTTCGATTGGTTGAATGGTCGGTTGGGTCGCCCAGTCGCGATACGTGACTTTGCTGGCCAGGGCCGCGGCGGCAAAGGGCGCATCGATCACGCCGTTTTGTGCCAGCAAACGAATGTGACTGTCGGTGAGGTCGGCCAGTTCATCGTGGCCTTTGGTCAAGTAATGGGACGGGCGGCGCTGGGCAATCATCAACGACAGCATCTCGCGCAGGGCCAGGCCTTTTTCCGCCATGCTTTTTGGATCCGTGGCGTCGCTCGCCAGGGTTTCGTTGGCCTTGTTGAAGTCGGCGCCATACCACACGCGCAAACCTTCGGCCATGCCATGCACTTCACCGTGGCCCGGCACCGCCGACAGCGGCACGCTATTGAGGTAGTCGCGCACCACGTTCTGCCGAGCCTTGAGCGTTTGCGGGCCATCCTGGTAGGCGCGCACGGTGGCGGAAATCATCTGGCGAATTTTTTCCCCACCCGAGACGGTCAACCCATCGGGTGAATGTCGATACTTCTCAAGTTGCGTGGCCAGGGTACTGCCACCCGCCGATTGACCGGGCAGGTGCAGCATCTTGGCGACTTGGGTATACGCCGCCATGCCGAACCGTGGCCAGTCCACCGCCGGGTTGGCGAGGGGCTGGCTAGGGTCGAGCAAAAAGCGGTTTTCGATGAACAGCAAGCTGTTGACCACCACCGGCGGGATCGCCTCGAAGCTGGAATAGAGCTGTTGCGGATACTTGTATTGGTACAAGGGGTTGGCGCGGCAATCGGTGATTGACAGCCCAGCCTGGATTTTCTCCGCATAAGGCACGAACAGGCCCTTGTCTGTGTAGTCCATCAAAGCCTTGGAAAACCGGGTCTGGGCAGAAATGACGTAGTCACGCTTGAGCAGGCGCAGCAGAAACTCGTTCAGTGAGCTGTAACCCAGGCGCAGGTCGAATGGGCCCGCGCCAGGGTAGTGAATGGCGTCGCTGGGACCGGGTTTGAGTTCATAGCTCAGGGTCTTGGCAAACTTGCTGACCTCCCTGGCTTGAAACCTCGAGGTACGCATTTCCTTGGCCGCCGCCAGACCCACGACAATCGCAATGATTACCAACAAAAGCCAAAACGCTTTCCAGCCGTGCTTGACGCGACTGCGAGGGGGTTTTTCAGGTATTGGCGCTTCATCCACAGGTTCAGTCTGGACCACGGTTGTACTCGAATCGGTTTGCTGTAAAGCGCCCATAGTCGATTGATCCATTCACGCAGATTGATCGGACTTGTCTGAAGCTTAGTAGGCGCTGCCGCAGGCTGCGATCTTTTGATCTTGTCTTTTAAAAGCAAATCAAAAGATCGCAGCCTGCGGCAGCTCCTACAGGGTTGATCCAGAGCCCTCGAGAAGTTTAACGGGGCATGACGACGCACCAATACCGTGCAATACTCGCCGCCGTTTCAAAAAGCGAAAATTCCTACAAGGGCCAGATAATCCATCTCCGTGAATAGCGTTTTCGCCGAGATTTACACCTGATTTTTGTGGTTTATAGAGTGAAAATCTCTGTCGCGAGCTTTTTATACTGCACCCCCCGCTGATCTCGCAGGTTTCGTCCTGCAAGACGGCCCTGCCCACGAAGCAGAGTCGGTCAAGGCAGGCGATGGCTTATCGGTCAACGCTTCGCCACTCGGTGGATATATCCAATAACAAGACGAGGTTGTACCCATGCCCGTAGGCAATCACCTGCCCCACGGCGAGACCGCTCAGGGCGGCCCGCTCAAACGTGAACTCGGCGAACGGCATATTCGCTTGATGGCACTCGGTGCCTGTATCGGCGTCGGTCTGTTTCTGGGTTCGGCCAAGGCCATTGAGATGGCTGGCCCGGCCATCATGCTGTCCTACATCATCGGCGGCCTGGCCATCCTGGTGATCATGCGTGCGCTCGGCGAGATGGCCGTGCACAACCCGGTCGCCGGCTCGTTCAGCCGTTACGCCCAAGACTACCTCGGCCCGCTGGCGGGCTTCCTGACCGGTTGGAACTACTGGTTCCTGTGGCTGGTGACCTGTGTCGCGGAAATCACAGCCGTGGCGGTGTACATGGGCGTCTGGTTCCCTGATGTGCCGCGCTGGATATGGGCACTGGCGGCATTGGTCAGCATGGGTTCGATCAACCTGATTGCGGTGAAAGCTTTCGGTGAGTTCGAGTTCTGGTTCGCCTTGATCAAGATCGTCACCATCATTGCGATGGTGTTCGGTGGCATCGGCATCATCGCATTCGGCTTCGGCAACGATGGCGTGGCCCTGGGGATTTCCAATCTCTGGACCCACGGCGGCTTCATGCCAAACGGTGTGCAGGGCGTGTTGATGTCCCTGCAAATGGTCATGTTCGCCTACCTCGGCGTGGAAATGATCGGCCTGACCGCCGGTGAAGCGAAGAACCCGCAGAAGACCATTCCCAGCGCCATCGGCTCGGTGTTCTGGCGGATCCTGCTGTTCTACGTCGGTGCGCTGTTCGTGATCCTGTCGATCTACCCGTGGAACGAAATCGGTACCCAGGGCAGTCCGTTCGTGATGACTTTCGAGCGTCTGGGCATCAAGACTGCGGCGGGCATCATCAACTTCGTGGTGATCACGGCTGCGCTGTCGTCCTGTAACGGCGGTATCTTCAGCACCGGGCGCATGCTCTACAGCCTGGCGCAGAACGGGCAGGCCCCGGCCGGCTTTGCCAAGACTTCCAGCAATGGTGTGCCGCGTCGCGCCTTGCTGCTGTCGATTGGCGCCCTGCTGCTGGGCGTGTTGCTCAACTACCTGGTGCCTGAGAAGGTGTTTGTCTGGGTGACGGCGATTGCCACCTTCGGCGCGATCTGGACCTGGGTGATGATCCTGCTGGCCCAGCTCAAGTTCCGCCAAGGCCTGAGCGCCAGCGAGCGAGCCGGCCTCAAGTACCGCATGTGGCTGTACCCGATCAGCTCTTACCTGGCTCTGGCATTCCTTGTGCTGGTGGTCGGCTTGATGGCGTATTTCCCGGACACGCGCGTGGCCCTGTATGTGGGGCCTGCGTTCCTGGTGCTGCTGACGGTGTTGTTCTATGTGTTCAAGCTGCAACCGACGAATGTGTCGCAGGGTGCGGTGCGTTCGGCTGCGTAAGTCGTAACGCTTGGATTGGGGGGATATCCATTGCTGCGGTAACGGCCACGTAGGGTTTCGCTCTTACAGC
>NZ_APIO01000035.1:0-27681 GCF_000408945.1 Pseudomonas sp. G5(2012) | reverse complement strand
GCTGGCATTCGATGTTCAGCGAGCAAGCGCCGGCCAGGGTGGCAGCCAGAGGCTGAGCGCCACCCATGCCACCGAGGCCGGCGGTCAGGACCCAACGACCTTTCAGGTCATCGTTGTAGTGCTGGCGACCGGCTTCAACGAAGGTTTCGTAGGTGCCCTGGACGATGCCCTGGCTGCCGATGTAGATCCAGCTGCCGGCGGTCATCTGGCCATACATGGCCAGGCCTTTGGCGTCGAGCTCGTTGAAGTGCTCCCAGCTCGCCCAGTGCGGTACCAGGTTGGAGTTGGCGATCAGGACGCGCGGGGCGTTGGCGTGGGTCTTGAACACGCCGACCGGCTTGCCGGATTGCACCAGCAGGGTCTCGTCGTCATTCAGGTTGGTCAGGCTCTCGACGATCTTGTCGTAGCACTCCCAGTTACGTGCCGCACGACCGATACCACCGTACACCACCAGTTCCTTGGGGTTCTCGGCGACTTCCGGGTCGAGGTTGTTCATCAGCATGCGCAGCGGCGCTTCGGTCAGCCAGCTCTTGGCGGTCAGCTTGTTACCGCGGGCAGCGCGGATTTCAACGTCACGAAACTTGGTAGTTTTATTGTCAGTCACGAAAAAGACTCCTCAGCGATCAATCCAAACCAACCCTGGCGGTGGGTAAGCCAGCCTGTGCGCGTCAACGCGCCACAAGCGAATCAGTGGACGTTGCGGGGAGTCTCGACCGACTCATACGCATACGTCTTTACTTGTACATACAAGCATATGCAATCAAGCGGCCAACTTGTTGGATGAGCATTCAAGAAAAATTCTGAAATGGCTGGAGAGCGCCTGGATCAAGGGTTGCGGCGTAGATGAAAATTTTCGAGGGGATTTTTTGAAGAGGGGTGGCGTTGTTACTTGAACGTGGTTTTGCGCCACGCTGGGGCGTTCGGTAACAAAGTGGTGCGCGTTCGGGAACGCTGGAAAGCAAAAGATCGCAGCCTTCGGCAGCTCCTACAGGGTTTACACCATTCAATGTAGGAGCTGCCGAAGGCTGCGATCTTTTAAGGATTTTGAATCAGCGTGCGGTGAGCTCGATCACGCAGCAGGCACCATTACTGGAGACTTCCAGCAGGCCGGTGTTACCGATGAGTTGCAGGCAATCATGACGACCGAGTTGCGAAGCAGCGTTACCGACCTTCACCTCAAGCGCATCGCTGACGCTGAACACCAGCACAATCCCCGCCTCACTGAAAAACCGTTGCTCACCGCTCAGCCATTGCAGCCGTGCGCTGTAACGTTGCGGCGCGTATATCAGGTTGAAATCGCGGATCGGCCCACCCAGCAAGGTGCACGACACCTGGCTCTCGCCGCTGAAGGCAAATGGATCGATCGGTAACAATGGCCGCGTGACCTGACCGTCGACCGACAGGGTCATGCCATCGCCCTGCAACACGGTGATGATTCGCTCATAGCCGGCGAAGGTGGAAAACCCGCCCGACTCGCCAATGTCGGCAATCGACAGGCGCCAGCCGAAACCGTCCAGGCCAGTCCCGGCATCACGGGTGATCTCTTCGGTGCTGCCGCCGCCGTTTTTCCACGGCATGCGCGGGTAATCTTTGGCGCGTAAAACTTTCAAACTGCTCATTTATGAAAGCGTCCTTCCAGACGATGACGGGAACCGGGGTGGATCAGGCGGGCGGCGGTCACCGGCTGACGGCCGGACCAGGTGCGGCGACGGATCAGCAGGCACGGCTCGCCTTTTTCAATCTGCAGCAACTTGCATTCGGACGGCTCGGCCAGAATCGCCTCGACCACGTGTTCGCCTTCGGTCAGCGGCGCGACCTGGTTCAGATAGGCGTACGGCGTTTGCAAGGTGAAGTCCTGCTTGAGGTAGTCAGGCGCCACCAGTGCGTTGACGAAGCGGTCTTCGATTTGCACCGGGATATCGTTTTCGAAATGCACGATCAACGAATGGAACACTTTCTGCCCTTCACGCATGTCCAGCGCCAGGGCACGTTCGGAACCTGCAGCCTCTTCTTCAAGAGTGATCACCTTGCAGGTGTGGCGATGGCCACGGGAGGCGATTTCGTCGGCAATGTTGTGCACTTCAAACAGCGCGGACTGGCTTTTTGGCTCGGCGACGAACGTGCCGACACCCTGCATGCGCACCAACAGACCGTCGGCGGTCATTTCGCGCAACGCGCGGTTGATGGTCATGCGGCTGAAACCCAGCTGGCTGACCAACTCGCTTTCCGACGGAACGCGGTAATGCGGCGGCCAGTTACCGCTGTCGATTTGCTGGGTGATCATCTGCTTGACGCGGGCGTACAAGGGCGCCGGACTGTCGCCCATGTTCGCGGCCAACGGAGAGACTGGAGGCGGAGTCGGCACGGTTAATCCTTGGTCGTTTGATTGATATCGCTAGCTTGCCGGAGTTTACCGGGCAGGCAAACGTCTGTATATGTATATACAAATAACACACGATGGGGTGCTGAACCATGTCCGCCTTCTTTGCCGAACGCGCGCTGCTGCCTAACGGATGGGCCAACAATGTACGTCTTGAGGTCAGCGCCGATGGCGTCCTGACCCATATCCAGGCCGATTCCCATGCAGATGACGCCGAACGGTTGAGCGGTCCGCTGCTGCCAGGCATGCCGAACCTGCACTCCCACGCCTTCCAGCGGGCCATGGCCGGGCTGGCGGAAGTGGCAGGCAACCCGAATGACAGTTTCTGGACCTGGCGCGACCTGATGTATCGCCTCGTCGGAAAAATCAGCCCGGAACAACTCGGCGTCATTGCCCGCCAGCTGTACATCGAAATGCTCAAGGCAGGCTACACCTCGGTGGCCGAATTTCATTACGTGCACCACGACACCCACGGCCAGCCTTACGCGGATCCCGCCGAACTGGCGCTGCGCATCAGCCAGGCCGCCAGCGCCGCCGGTATCGGCCTGACCCTGCTGCCAGTGCTCTACAGCCACTCAGGTTTCGGTGGCCAGACGCCAAACGACGGTCAGCGTCGCTTTATCAACAGCACCGAGAACTACCTCAAGCTGCAATCGCGACTGCAGCCGATACTGGCGCAACAACCCGCACAGTCCCTGGGTTTGTGTTTCCACTCATTGCGTGCGGTCACACCGCAGCAGATCAGCGAAGTGCTGGCGGCCAGCGACAAGCAATGCCCGGTGCACATTCACATTGCCGAACAGCAAAAGGAAGTGGACGACTGCTTGAGCTGGAGCGGTCGTCGTCCACTGCAATGGCTGTATGAAAATACCGAAGTCGATCAACGCTGGTGCCTGGTCCACGCCACCCACGCCAACCCGGAAGAAGTCACGCTGATGGCCAAGAGCCGGGCCATTGCCGGCTTGTGCCTGACCACCGAAGCCAACTTGGGCGACGGGATATTCCCGGCGGTGGATTTTCTTGCTCAGGGCGGGCGCATGGGCATTGGTTCCGATAGCCATGTGTCGTTGAGCGTTGTGGAAGAACTGCGTTGGCTGGAATACGGGCAACGCCTGCGTGATCAACGGCGCAATCGCTTGTATGGCGCGGATCAGCCGATGGTCGGCCGCACGCTATTTGATGCTGCACTGGACGGCGGTGCGCAGGCGTTGGGGCAACCGATAGGTGCATTGGAGGTTGGCAAGCGTGCGGACTGGCTGGTACTGGACGGCAGTGATCCATACCTGGCCACTGCGAGCGGCGATGGAATCCTGAATCGCTGGTTGTTTGCCGGTGGAGATCGTCAGGTGCGTGATGTGCTGGTCAATGGCCAGTGGGTCGTGCGTGACGGACGTCATGCCGGGGAAGAGGAAAGCAGCCGCGCCTTCACTCAAGTCCTGCGCGAACTCCTGGGCTGACCCCAAAACAACTGTGGGAGCGAGCCTGCTCGCGAAAGCGGTGTCTCAGTCAACAGCTCTGTCAACTGACACGCCCTCTTCGCGAGCAGGCTCGCTCCCACAATGATTATGCGCTAACCGTCAGTTGGAGGTCTTGGCCATCTGCGTATCCGACGCTCGCCAGATCAGCCGCGTGGTGTCGTAACCCTGCTGACGCGCCTTGCTCAGCAACTCTTCACGCACCACACCGTTGACGGTCGGGGTGCGCGCTAACAACCACAGGTAACGGCGGCTAGGATCGCCAACGATGGCAGTCTTGTAGTCATCGCTGACGTACAACACCCAGTATTCGCCCTTCGCCACACCCGGTATCAACCTTGAAAACCAGGTATCGAATTCAACCCACAATTTGTCGGTCTTGCCTGGCACCTGTGGATAAGCCGTGCCCCTGACCTCTTCCCATTCCCACTGCGGGGTCAAGCAGCGATTCAACACCGCGACGTTACCGTCAGGCTTGAGTGTGTAGTGGGCTTCGGACTGCGCACAGTCGCGCTGGAAGTACATCGGCAGTCGCGCCAACTCGTACCAGGTACCTTGATAGCGCTTGAGATTGACACTGTTGGCGGTTTTGGGCGCCAACGGGTCCTGGCCAGAACTGGCACAGCCGGCCAACACCAGGCCGGCAAAAAGCATGATCAATAACCGCTTCATTGTTTTTCTCCCGCGGGCACTTGGCCCCGGTTTACTTCAGGCCTTGGCCGGAAAACATCAACACTTTGTCACCGGCGAACTGCACGCTGATAAAGCTCTTCTGGTCGCCCCATGTGCAACTGGACATTCCAAGCGCGCCTGAGCAATCGGTAGGTTTGCCCAAGAGGGTCTCGACCTCGGCCTTGGCCATTCCTGACGACAGCTTTGAGTAGTTTTCCTGATTGACCTTGCTGCACGCAGCCAACAACACGCAAAACGATAGCAGGGCGATGGATCGCAGCGACATGTGAAACTCCACGGACGAGGGTATTGGCATGACTGCCAAGCTGAACCTTAGAAGAGAAAAGCCCTATCTGGTTCCCTGCCCGAAGGGCTATTTATCAGGCCGCTCGTCTGTCTTTTCACAAAAATTAGGAACTTCGTCCCGCCGTCCGGGTATTTCATCGGCTTTTGCATAAAGCGTCTAATCTTTGGCGCCGTTCTGTCGACATACAAGCAACGCTAAGCCACGCCCGTGGCATTTGCTTCCCCTTTTGTAGACCCGATCTCCTGCGGTAGCTCATCCAATGACCAGAAACATGAAATTCAGCCACAAGATCTTGTTGGCTGCCGCCCTCGTGGTGGCCGTCGCATTCGCTTGTTTCATCCTGTTCAACGACTATCGCCAGCGCCAGACCTTGCGCAGCAGCACCGAAGCCTCGATGCAGGAACTTGGCAGCCTGACCACCAGCAATATCCAGACCTGGCTGGAAAGCCGCATGCAATTGCTGCAATCAATGGCCCAGCAGGTCAGTGCCGACGGTAACGCCCCCGCCAGCCTGAAACGAATCATCGACCTGCCCGCCTACACCGGCAACTTTCAGTTGAGTTACTTCGGTGGCGCCGATGGCGTGATGTTCTCGGTCCCGGCGGGCAATCGCGCGCCGGATTACGACCCGCGCACCCGCGGCTGGTACAAGGCTGCGAACAGCGCGCAACAGACCATCGTCACCGAACCGTACATCGCCGCCTCTTCCGGCAAGCTGGTGATCACGGTGGCAACCCCGGTTCAGCGCCAGGGCCAGATGATTGGCGTTGCCGGCGCCGACATCGACCTGTCGAGCGTCAGTGCGATCATCAACTCGCTGAACTTCGGCGGCCACGGCCATGCCTTCATCGTGGGTGCCGACGGCAAGATCCTGATTCACCCGGACAGCAAATGGGTACTCAAGAACCTCACCGACGCTTACCCTAACGGTGCGCCGACGGTCAGCCCGGGCATGAAAGAAGTCGAGATCGACGGCAAAAGCCAGTTCATCTCCTTCACCCATGTCAACGGGGTGCCGTCTGCAGACTGGTACGTGGCACTGGTGCTGGACCAGGACACCGCGTTCTCGATGCTGAGCGAATTCCGCACCTCGGCGATCATTGCCATGGTGATTGCAGTGGTGATCATCATCACGTTGCTGGGCATGTTGATCAGTTTCCTGATGCAGCCGTTGCTGACCATGGGCCGTGCCATGCACGACATCGCCGAGGGCGAAGGTGACCTGACCAAACGCCTGACCATCCACGGCCATGACGAATTCGGTGCACTGGGGCTGTCATTCAACCGTTTCGTTGAACGCATCCACACCTCGATCAGCGAAGTGTCCTCGGCCACGGGCCAAGTCAACGAAGTGGCCCTGCGCGTTGTCGCCGCGTCCAATTCGTCGATGTTCAACTCCGACCAGCAAGCCTCCCGCACCAGCAGCGTCGCCGCCGCGATCAATCAGCTCGGCGCCGCCGCCCAGGAGATCGCCCAGAACGCCGCCCTCGCCTCACAGCACTCGAGCGATGCGCGCGCGCTGGCCGAAGAGGGCCAGCAGGTGGTGGATAAAACCATCTCGGCGATGCACCAGCTGTCGGCAAAGATCAGCGACTCGTGCGGCAACATCGAGACGCTAAACAGCAACACCGTCAACATCGGGCAGATTCTGGAGGTGATCACCAGCATCTCCCAGCAAACCAACCTGCTGGCGCTCAACGCGGCGATTGAAGCCGCGCGCGCCGGTGAAGCCGGACGTGGTTTTGCGGTGGTCGCCGACGAAGTGCGCAACCTCGCCCACCGCACACAGGACTCGGCGCAGCAAGTGCAGAAGATGATCGAGGAACTGCAAGTCGGCGCCCGGGAAGCGGTCACCATCATGACCGACAGCCAGCGTCAGAGCGAAAGCAGCGTCGGTATCGCCAACCAGGCCGGCGAGCGCCTGGGCAGCGTGACCCAGCGCATCGGCGAAATCGATGGAATGAACCAATCCGTTGCGACCGCAACGGAAGAACAGACAGCCGTGGTGGAATCGATCAACGTCGACATCACCGAGATCAACACGCTGAACCAGGAAGGCGTGGAGAACCTGCAGTCGACTTTGCGTGCATGTGCTGATCTTGAACAGCAGGCGGCGCGGTTGAAGCAGTTGGTGGGTAGTTTCAGAATCTAAATCGCTCTTGCGGGCCCCTTCGCGAGCAGGCTCGCTCCCACAGTTGAAACACATACCCCTGTGGGAGCGAGCCTGCTCGCGAAAGCGGCATCAGCCGCGATGAAGATTCAGAACCTTGAACCCGGTTTCGACAGAAACTCCAATTCCTCAGCCGTAGACTCGCGCCCCAACACCGAATTGCGATGCGGAAACCGTCCAAACTGCGCAATCACCTTCTGATGCCGCTCGGCAAAATCCAGATAATCGGCAAACAATGCCCGATCACTCTCCGGCTGTTGCGCAACCAGTTCGATATGACGCGAAACGCCTTCGTTCTGCACCGCAAGGTTCTCGCTGTGCTCGAATACCAGCAGGATGAACACTCGCTGAATCGGTGATAACTGCCGGTCAAAATCCGCAGCAATGCCTTGGGCGACCAGTTTCTGGGCCCGTAGATCACCGGAAAAGGCTTTGGGGGTGTCGCGAAAGATCATGCGGGGAAGTTGATCAAGCAACAGCACCAGTGCCAGCCAACCTTCGGGACATTGCATCCACTCGGTCAATCCGCCGGCCAGTGCCTGCTCGACCTGGTCCCCGAAACGCTCTCGCGCCTCGAGGTCCTGGCTGTCACGCTTGCCGAACCACAACTTGCCCTTGTCAGCCGCGATTGCCCTGGCTTCTTCGGCTGTACCGAACCACCAATCGAGCAACGGCTGCCAGGGCGCGTTCATGGTTTATTCCTTGTGGTAAGCCGTAACGCGTGCAACTTCTTCTTTCGAACCGAGGAACACCGCTACGCGCTGGTGCAGACCTTCAGGCTGGATGTCGAGAATACGTTGGTGACCATCGGTGGACGCGCCGCCCGCCTGCTCCACCAGGAACGACATCGGGTTGGCTTCGTACATCAGGCGCAATTTGCCTGGCTTGGACGGCTCGCGGTTGTCGCGCGGGTACATGAACAAGCCACCACGGGTCAGGATGCGATGCACGTCGGCGACCATGGCCGCGACCCAACGCATGTTGTAGTTCTTTTTCAACGGGCCTTCATCGCCTGCCAGCAACTCGCCAACGTAGCGCTGTACCGGTGCTTCCCAGTGACGCTGGTTGGACGCGTTGATGGCAAATTCCTGGGTCGCTTCAGGAATGGTGATGTTTTCGTGGGTCAGTACGAAGCTGCCCATTTCACGATCCAGGGTGAAACCTTTCACGCCGTCGCCCAGGGTCAGGATCAACATGGTCTGAGGACCATAGATCGCGTAACCGGCGGCCACTTGCTGGGTGCCTGGCTGCAGGAAAGCCTTTTCATTCAAGGGCTCGTTCTGGCTCAGGTATTCGTTCGGGCAACGCAGTACCGAGAAGATAGTGCCGACCGGGGCATTGATGTCGATGTTCGACGAACCGTCCAGCGGGTCGAACACCAACAGGTAGGCGCCTTTCGGGTATTTGCCCGGGATCTGGTAGGCGTTGTCCATTTCTTCGGACGCCATGCCAGCCAGGTGACCGCCCCATTCGTTGGCTTCCAGCAGGATCTCGTTGGAGATCACGTCGAGCTTCTTCTGCACTTCGCCCTGGACGTTTTCAGTGCCCATGCTGCCCAGAACGCCACCCAGGGCGCCCTTGGACACGGCGTGGTTGATCTCCTTGCAGGCACGCGCCACCACTTCGATCAGGAAGCGCAGATCGGCAGGAGTGTTGTTGCTGCGGGTCTGCTCAATCAAATAGCGACTCAAGGTAACGCGGGACATGGAAGGCTCCGGTGGAATGGGGGACTAAAAACCCGCGCAGTTTAACGCGAGTCGGGGCGCATTTCCTCCTATCAGACGTGATCGGCTGAAGAGAGTTCAGGCGCGGGGTTCAGCGTAGTAGGAAATGGGCTGGATGTGAGCAGGAAAGTAGCGGTCAAATCAGCATTTTTATTGACTGATCGACCGCCTTCGCGAGCAGGCTCGCTCCCACATGAAACGCATAACCTGTGGGAGCGAGCCTGCTCGCGAATGGTGCGTAGCGCCAGCGATTTTCAGGTGTTGGCGGGCGGCTTGCGCAGCAGGCTGAATGCCATAGCCGCCAGAAACAAAACCCCAAGCAGCAACACCGCCCACAGGCCAAACTTCTTCCAGTCGGTGCCCACCGCCGCCGGCAGTGTCGAAACAGCCGGCGTCGTCACCACCCCACCATCAACCGACGCCTGACCCAACGTCGCCAGCTTAGCCGGGCTGTAATCCGGAATCAGCGTCGACAATGGCAAGTTCGCCGCCTTAACCGTCGCATTGCCCAGTACCAGCGTATAGGGCTCTGACCCGCGCGCCAGAAACACCAGTTGCGTGGCCCGCACGGCAAACTTCACGGTTGGCGCCTGTGCGCCCAGGCCACCACCGCGCTCGTCCACGGTCAGTTTCAACTGTTGTATGGCTTGCCCCGGCAACTGCAACTCGTTCTGCACCACGTCCTCGCCATTCTGGGTCAGGCGATAGAGCAAGCCACTGCTCAACGGTTGCCACGGCAAGCTGCTGTCGCGCCGTCCAGACAGGATGACCGGCGCCAGGCTGTTAGGTTGACTCAATTCAACCTGCACTCGCTCGACATTCAGCCCCCTCGGTAATTGCCAGGTGTATTCACCTGCCTTCACGCTATTGCCGTCCAACGCGTGGGACCAGGTCAACGGCAGCGGTAAGCTACGCACGCTTTGCAACTGCGCCGATGTCAGTATCGGCGCCGATTGCGGCGAGTCCCACAGCAAGCGCAGATAGCGTGCAGACTGCCCCGGCAGGCTGACCTCATGCTGCTCGACCCGCTCATCGGCAAACGTCAGCCGCGCCAGTTGCCCCTCGCCCCAAGACTGCCAATGCTGCAAATCGTCGCTGGCCTCGATGCTGAACCGCTGGAAGCCATCACGCTCACTGGTCCAGTCGAGGATCAACTGCTGCAGCGGCGCCTTGATCGCGCTGGCATCCAGTAGCCAGCCACGTAACGCTTCCTCCCCCACCTCCAACTCAGTGGAAGGCTGCACCTGGACCAGGGTGCCATTGGCGCTCGCTTGCACGCGAACGCTCGGGGCATGCCCGGTGGCATCCGCCGAGTCATAAAGCGGGAACCATTTGACGTCAGTCAACGTAGGGTTGTCGTCAGCTTGTGCGTTTGCCCGTGACAGGGCATAGGCTTGCGGTTCGCCAGCGGCGTTGAACACGCGCACATCACTGAGGTCGGTCTGGCGTGCGCTCAGTTGCACAGCCAGGGGCAGCTCAACGCGATACCACGGACCTTCACCGCTCACGGACAACGGCACATGCGTGGCAAAGTCCGCCGGTGATTCCTGGGCCCACGTTTCCTGGAAAGAGACAGAGAGTGCCATGCCCATTGCAAAGATACCCAACCAGGCCCGGTTCAGCTTTTGACTCAAGACGACACTCCTTCGGTTTGCGGCGCCGGCTTTTCGGGGGCCCCGGCAGTTTCGACGCGCCTGGGTGGCAACGGGGCGAAATAGCCCACTACCAGCAGCAGCACGCCCACGCCGATAAACGACACGATCCGCGCCAACCCGCCACGGTTGCTCAATTCGACGAAGAACAGTTTCGCTACCACCACGCCAATCAGGGCCGCACCGATCAACCAGACTTCACGCCGATGACGCAAATGGCCACCAATCATCAAACCCAGCGCCATCAAGGTCCAGACGATGGACAGGCCGGCCTGGACCCGCATCGACTCGAGCAAGGCGGGCAGCTCGAACGGTACGCCGCCCCAATGGTGAGCCGTGCGCATCACCAGGGCAGTGAAGAACGTGAACAGCGAAGCGCCGACGATCGCTTGCACAGCGGCCGCCACAGCAGCGCTGTAGCTCCCGGGAATCACCTGTTGCGCTGCCTCACTGCGGGACCAGGCGTAGACACCGAACAACGCAAACAGCAGGCCCAATTCGAGCGGGTTGACCAGCGGTAAATAGGGCAAGGGATCAGCCTTGCCATCACTGACCGTATTGGCCAGCCAGAACCAGCCCAGCATCAACAATGCCAAAGGCGCGGCGGCATACACACGGTATTCGCGAGCGTAGACCGACACCGGCCAGGGCCAGGCACGCGGTGCCGCCATCAGCACCAGGTACAAGCTCGGCAGCAGCGCCCAGCCCAGCCAGCGCCAGGCGTTGTAGTGCTCGGACAACAGCAGCAAGCCATAACGCAGCTCCAGGGCCAGCACACCGATCAGCAACCAACAACCGAGTACGTGAGCGCTGCTCAGGGCAGCGCTCGGCAGGATCGGCGCCAAGCGTCGCAAGGACAGGAAATGCACGATGAACACCACGGCCCACAGCAGCCAGCCGGCGTTGGCGGCCGGATGAAAGCGCGGATGCCAAGCGGCGAGCAACACCAGGCCGGCAGCCGGGATCAGCAAGGTGCAGAGCACGCCCAGCGCGGGCCACGCCAGGCGCAGCGCCAACATGGCCCACAGCGCCACACTGGTTGCCGCGGCTGCCAGCAGCAATGTCGCCTGCAGGGGCAACGGTGCAAACAGCAGCACTTCACTGACCCAGGCCAGCGCCCACCACCCTGCTCCCCACGCCAGCAACACCCGCGACAAACGCTGCAGGTTCACACCATCGATCACCGTGACAGCAAAGCCGACTTGCAAACGCCACGCCCCGATCAATGCGACCAGGCCCAGCATCAGCGGTGACCAGAAGCCAGTATGAGCCAACGGCCGCACGCCTTCGCTGACCAGAGGTTCAGCCACCAGGAACAGCACGGCGCCCAGCAACTGAACGACAAACGCGCTCAGCAGGAATGTAGCCGAGCGCAGGTGCAGACCGACGAACAAAGTCAGCAGCCCGGCCATTGCCCAACTGATTGACGTGCCATGGGCGAAAAAGAACATCGGCGCCAGCAAGTAGACAAATGCCAGGCCGAGAGCGGCCAGAACCGGCAAGACATGACGCTCCCAGGACGACACCTGCCCAGGCAAGGCCTTGTGCAACTGATGGAAACTGAACAGCAGTGCGCCGCCGAGCAACAACGCTCCCAGCGGCGTGCCATCAAGCAGGCTATTCTCGCCGCTGCGCAATTCACTGAGAAACACCAGCGCCGCGCCCGCTTGCAACAACAAGGCAAATGCACGAGCGAGCGAGCGCTGCTGGCGCAGGCCCAGCCAGAAAATTCCCGCGCCTTCCACCGCCCAGGCGCCACTCGTCCACCGCGCATCCAGCCCCAAGGGAATCGCCAGGCTGGCGAAAATAACGCCCAGCGCCAGGCAGGTTTCCCCCAACAGCAATGCTCGTCCCATCAGCATCCGAGCCAAGCCCATGTAGATCATGCCGAGCGCCAGGGCGCTGAATGCGGCAGCGAACTCCAGATGCTGAACCACGGCGAACTGCAATCCAAAGCCAACCAGCGGCGGACCGAACAGCAGTGTGCCGTCGACGTAATCACCCTTGCGCGCGGACCAGCGCAACAGCGCCTCACGGCTGTCATCCTCGGGCGCGTCCCCCAAATGCAGCAATTTACGTCGGGAGAACAACAAGCCAATGGCCAGGTACATCACGAAGAAAAGAATCAGGAACGGCTCGGTGCTCCACAGCAATTCTGGCGTATAGGAGCGCAAACCCCAGGCGAACCCGATACCAAAGGTGCCGGTGAAGCCGATCACATTGAGCAAGCGCCAGGCTTTGAACCAGGCGATAACGAGGATGCCGGCGTTGAGCAAGGCGAAGTAACTGAACAGCGCGACGTGACTGCCGGCACCCGTGGAAGCCAGCAGCGGCGCGGCGAATCCGCCCAGCGCAGCGGCGGCGGCCAGGCCCAGTGCGTCCTGGGTAATGGCCAGGATCGCCGAAAACACCGTCACCGCCACCAACAGGCCAAATGCCGCTGAGGGATCGAGCAACGGATGCAGGCGCATCGCAGCAAACACCGTCAGGTACAGCACGGCAATGGCGGCGCCTTGCAGCATCAAGGCGTAAGCACTGTTACGCGTTCGCAGCCACCAGCCCAGGCCCAGCAGGCCCATTGCTACCGCCGCGACACCGGCATAGCGCAATTCGATCGGCACCACCATGCCCTCGGTGGCGTAGCGCAGCAGGAAGGCCAGACCGAGGAACAACAGCATCACACCGACCCGCAGCACGGTGTTGCCACCCAATAACCACGCACGCGCCGCGTTGATGGCGCGCTCGACGAGGCTTGGTTCGGGGGGATTGGCGCGTTCGCGGTCGGCTGGCGCGGGTTTCCATGCATCGAAGGGCTGTGCATGGCTGGACTGGGTAGCCGCAGCGGTGGCCGTCTCCAGATCGGGCGGCAGCTCCCAGATCAGCTCAGGGGTTTCGACGGGGGCCTGAGTGACCGCGATGTCAGCAACTGGAGCGGCAGCGCTGGCTTCAGGCACCTTGATCCCGGGCCCCTCAAGCAAAGCCAAGCGTTGCTCGACCGCGCGCAGTGCAAGTTGCGCCTGTTCGAGCAGGCGACGCTGCTCAATGGCCTGCGATCCCAGCCTGCCAATGTGAACGGCCTGCCCGATACCCAACCCGAGTAACGCGCCCAGCAACGCATCGCTGAACGACTCGTCGAGTATCCAGCCCAGCACCAGGCCCACAAGCATGAACATCCATTGCATGGTCGATATCCCTAAGCGCAATCCAGGAAGATTAGCGCAGCCAGCTCCAAAAAGATCGCAGCCTCCGGCAGCCCTTACAAGGACATACAAATCCCTGTAGGCGCTGCCGGAGGCTGCGATCTTTTACGGCTGCCAGTATATCGACCCGCTGGAACAGTTACTCCAACGCCTTCCAGATATCCGTGGCGTACTCGCGAATCGTCCGGTCAGAAGAAAACCAGCCCATGCGCGAGGTGTTCAGCACCGCCGATCGCCACCATTCCTGGGAATCGTGCCAAAGGGCTTCGACGCGCATCTGCGCATTCCAGTAGGAGTCGAAATCGGCGCAGACAAGGAAGCGGTCGTAATCCACCAACGAATCGATCAAGCCGGTGTAACGGGACGGATCATCCGGCGAGAACACCCCGCCGCGAAGGGCTTGCAATACATCATTGAGTCGATGGGACGCGGCAATATCCGGCACTGCGCTGAACTCGTGGTTCTGCTTGCGCGCTTCGACCTGCTGGGCACTGAGACCAAAGATGAACATGTTCTCCGCGCCGATGCGCTCGGACATCTCCACGTTGGCACCGTCCAGCGTGCCGATGGTCAATGCACCGTTGAGGCCGAATTTCATGTTGCTGGTCCCCGAGGCTTCAAAGCCGGCAGTGGAGATCTGCTCGGACAGATCCGCCGCCGGAATAATGCTCTCCGCCAGGCTGACGTTGTAGTTGGGCAGGAACACGACCTTGAGCAATCCGCGTACAGTCGGGTCGTTGTTCACCACCCGGGCGATGTCGTTGGTCAGCTTGATGATCAACTTGGCCTGGTGATAACTGGCCGCCGCTTTACCAGCGAAGATCTTCACCCGTGGCACCCAGTCGATTTCAGGTTCCGCACGAATCGCCTGGTACAACGCCACGGTGTGCATCAGGTTGAGCAGTTGGCGCTTGTATTCGTGGATCCGCTTGACCTGCACGTCGAACATCGCCGCCGGGTTGACCGCCACCCCCAAACGTTCGTGAATCAGGTAGGCCAGGGCCTTTTTGCTGTGCAGACGCTGTTCGGCGAAGGCCTTGCGGAACGCAGGCTTGTCGGCGAATGGCTGCAGGTCGAGCAGTCGCTCCTCGGGCTTGTCCAGCAAGTCCGGGCCCAGGGCATCGACCAGCATCGAGGTCAGCTCCGGGTTGGCCTGGTACAGCCAGCGGCGGAACGTGATGCCATTGGTCTTGTTGTTGATCCGTTGCGGATAGAGCTTGTGCAGCTCGGAGAACACCGTCTTGCGCATCAGTTGCGTGTGCAAGCCGGATACGCCGTTGACACTGTGGGAGCCGAGGAACGCCAGGTTGCCCATGCGCACACGTCGACCGTTGTCTTCCTCAATCAAGGACACCGCGCGCAACACATCGAAATCATGGATGCCCTTGGCCCGCAGCGAGTCGATGTGCTGGGCATTGATCAGGTAAATGATCTGCATGTGCCGTGGCAGCATGCGCTCCATCAGGCCTACCGGCCAGGTTTCCAGCGCCTCGGGCAGCAACGTGTGGTTGGTGTAGGAAAGCGTGTCGACCGTCACCTGCCAGGCCGCGTCCCACGCCACGTCATAGACATCCACCAATTGGCGCATTAACTCGGCCACGGCAATCGAGGGGTGGGTGTCGTTGAGCTGGATCGCTGCGTGATCGCCCAGGGTCAGGACGGAGGTGTGCATGTTGCGATGACGGCGCAGCAAGTCCTGCAGGGAGGCGGCAACGAAGAAGTATTCCTGGCGCAACCGCAGTTCTTGGCCGGCCTCGGTGCTGTCTGCCGGGTACAGTACTCGAGAGATACTTTCAGCCCGGGCCACTTCCGCCACCGCTCCCAGGTGATCGCCGGCATTGAAGCGTTCCAGGTGCAAATCTTCCATAGCCCGCGCGCGCCACAGCCGCAACGTGTTCACGCTTGCCCCGCGCCAACCGACCACGGGTGTGTCATAGGCAATGGCCCGTACGGTTTCCGCCGGGTGCCAGACTTGCTTGGATTTGCCTTCGCTGTCGGTCACGGTCTCGACGCCGCCACCGAAGCCGATCGGGTAAACCACTTCTGGGCGCTCGAACTCCCACGGATTGCCGAAGTCCAGCCAGTGCTCGGTCTGTTCCTGTTGCCAACCGTCGACGATGGCCTGACGAAACAGGCCGTGCTCGTAACGAATGCCGTAGCCATGACCCGCGATGCCCAGGGTCGACATGCTTTCCATGAAACACGCCGCCAGTCGTCCAAGACCACCGTTGCCCAACGCCGCATCAGGCTCCAGCAGGCGGATGCGTTCAAGATCGACGCCGAGTTCGGTCAGGGCTTCGCGTGCCACGTCGAGCAGGCCGAGATTGCTCAGGCTGTCGTAAAGCAGTCGGCCGATCAGAAATTCCAGGGAGAGGTAATAAACCCGTTTCTGTCCTTTGCGGTAAATCTGCCGAGTGTGGTCCATCCAGTGCTCGACCATGTGATCACGCGCTGCCAGGGCAATGGCTTCGAACCAGTCATGATCGAAGGCGTGATCCGGGTCTTTGCCCACCGCGTAGGTGAGTTTGGTCAAGACGGCGTCGCGGAATGCGGCCACCTCTGCTTCGCGAACAAGTGGTTCTTGAGTCATCGATAGGACCTCGAGCGAGCTTGGAGTTGTCTGAGACTAGACGGTCTGACAAACGGTATAGACTCTGGTTCGGCAGTTTTTCCTGTTAATGCGCATCAAGCCGGCAATACATTGTCATGTACCTGATTCAATGCAGGGGCCGTGCCGGATTAGTGGTGCTGCGTGGATGCCCATGAAAAAAAACTGGCGAAAGGTTGTTCAAAAATCCACCAGTCCCGGTATGATCGCGCGCCCTGATGCACACGCTGGTAACAACCGATGATGAAGCCCAACCTGATCGCCGCCACGGAGATCGACCGACTCGACACCTGGGCCAAGTACTCTGCCCCAATGTGCGGCTCCTGCCTATCGAGCTGCTGCACCCTGCCGGTCGAGGTCAAGATCAAGGACCTGATCCGCATCGGCATCGTCGACGAGTTCGAACGCGGCGACCCGCCAAAGAACATCGCCAAGCGCCTGCAGAAGGAAGGGATCGTCGAGCGCTATAACCAGAAGTCCGAGATCTTCACCCTCCAGCGCATGAGCAACAACGATTGCCTTTATCTGGATCGTAAGAGCCGTCTGTGCACTATTTATGAAAAGCGCCCGGATACGTGCCGCAACCACCCGAAAATCGGCCCGCGGCCGGGGTATTGCGCGTACAAGCCCAAGGAAGTGGTGCGTGAAACCAATTCCCGGAGTATCGAGCGGTTCTGATCTGATCGTTCCCACGCTCCGCGTGGGAATGCAGCCAGGGACGCTCCGCGCCCCAAAAGCGTGACGCAGAGCGTCACAAGAGGCGTTCCCACGCAGAGCGTGGGAACGATCAACCTGGCACCGCACAAATCGCAGACAAACAAAAACGCCCCCGATCTCTCGACCGGGGGCGTTTTCGTTCAGCCGGGGCTAAATCTTATGCCTTGGCTTTCTTGGCAGCGCGGGTACGCTCGCTTTCGTCCAGGATCTTCTTGCGAAGACGGATGGACTTAGGAGTCACTTCACACAGCTCGTCGTCCTGGATGAATTCCAGGGCCTGTTCCAGGGTGAAGCGAACAGGTGGAACCAGGGCGATGGTTTCGTCTTTACCCGAAGCACGCATGTTGTCGAGCTTCTTGCCCTTGGTAGGGTTGACGCCCAGGTCGTTGTCACGGCTGTTCAGACCAACGATCTGACCGTTGTAGATTTCCTGACCGTGTTCAACGAACAGCTTGCCACGCGCCTGCAGGGTTTCCAGGGAGTAGGTCAGTGCCTTGCCGGTTTCAACCGAAACCAGAACGCCGTTCTGACGGCCGGACATGTCACCGGACTTCATCACGTCGTAACGATCGAAGATCGAGGTCAGGATGCCAGCACCGTTGGTCAGGGTCAGGAACTGGTTACGGAAACCGATCAGACCACGAGCAGGGATGTTGTATTCCAGACGCACACGGCCCTTGCCATCCGGCACCATGTTGGTCAGGTCACCCTTACGCAGGCCCATCTCTTCCATCACCTTGCCTTGGGATTCTTCCGGCAGGTCGATGGTGACGTTTTCGTACGGTTCGTGCTTCACGCCGTCAACCAGACGGATGATCACTTCCGGACGGCCTACAGCCATTTCGAAACCTTCGCGACGCATGGTTTCGATCAGAACCGAGAGGTGCAGTTCGCCACGGCCCGATACCTTGAACTTGTCAGCCGAGTCGCCTTCTTCAACGCGCAGTGCAACGTTGTACAGCAGCTCTTTGTCCAGACGTTCCTTGATGTTACGGGAAGTCACGAACTTGCCTTCTTTACCGCAGAATGGCGAGTCGTTTACCTGGAAGGTCATGGAAACGGTTGGCTCGTCGACGGTCAACGGCTTCATCGCTTCGACGTTGTCCGGGGTGCACAGGGTGTCGGAGATGAACAGCGATTCCATACCGCTGATGCACACGATGTCGCCTGCAGCAGCTTCTTCAACGTCTACACGGTGCAGACCGTGGTGACCCATCAGCTTCAGGATACGACCGTTACGCTTCTTGCCGTCGGCGCCGATAGCCACAACCGGGGTGTTCGGCTTGACGCGACCACGAGCGATACGGCCAACACCGATAACACCCAGGAAGCTGTTGTAGTCCAGTGCGGAGATCTGCATCTGGAACGGACCGTCACGGTCAACAGCCGGCGCTGGTACGTTGTCGACGATCGACTGGTACAGCGGGGTCATGTCTTCAGCCATTTCGTTGTGGTCCAGACCGGCAATACCGTTCAGGGCCGAGGCGTAGACGACTTTGAAGTCCAGCTGTTCTTCGGTGGCACCCAGGTTGTCGAACAGGTCGAAGATCTGGTCCAGAACCCAATCCGGACGCGCGCCTGGACGGTCAACCTTGTTGATGCACACGATCGGACGCAGGCCGGCTTCGAAAGCCTTCTTGGTCACGAAACGGGTTTGCGGCATAGGGCCGTCTTGAGCGTCAACCAGCAGCAGAACGGAGTCGACCATCGACATTACGCGTTCTACTTCGCCGCCGAAGTCGGCGTGGCCCGGGGTGTCCACGATGTTGATGTGGTAGCCGTTCCAGTTGATGGCGGTGTTTTTCGCCAGAATGGTAATACCGCGCTCTTTCTCCTGGTCGTTGGAGTCCATCACGCGCTCGTCGTTGAGCTCGTTGCGCTCCAGGGTGCCGGATTGACGCAGGAGTTTGTCTACCAGGGTGGTTTTACCATGGTCAACGTGAGCAATGATGGCGATGTTACGTAGATTTTCGATCACTTGTGTATCTCGATCAGAGGATTCGGTGCGCTGACAAGTCTTGGCAGCGATTTACAGTAGAGTCAGGCCTTGCCGTTACAGCTTGACGGCGGCGTCGGGGGGCCGGTGACGCAAGCCACAGGCAAACAGCCCCGGGCACTTAGCTCGGTCGATAAACGCGCACATTGGCATGTCCCTCACTGAGCAAATGGTGGGCATGCAGGCGACTCATCACGCCTTTGTCGCAATAAAGCAGGTACTGGCGAGTAGGGTCCAGTTCCTTGAAACGAGCGTTCAGTGCATAAAACGGCATCGTTTGTACCTCGATGCCAGCAAGGTCCAGCGGGTCGTCTTCAGCGGCATCCGGGTGACGGATGTCGATCACGATCTGACCGGCCAGCGCTTCGCTGACTTCTTCAATTTGCAGGTCCTGGCCCAATTCGTCGATCACGCGATCGATCGGTACCAGTTTGGCGTTCTCGAGCGCACGCTCAAGGACTGCCATGTCGAATTCTTTCTCTTCGTGCTCCACCCGATGGCGCTTGGCAGCAGTCTTGGGGTTCACCGAGATGACCCCGCAGTACTCCGGCATGTGCCTGGCGAAGTCGGCGGTGCCGATTTCGTTGGCCAGGTCGATGATGTCCTGCTTGTGGCTGGCGATCAGCGGACGCAAGACCAGCTTGTCGGTCACGCAATCGATCACGGACAGGTTCGGCAGGGTCTGGCTCGATACCTGGGAGATCGCCTCTCCGGTGACCAACGCGTCGATGTGCAGTCGATCGGCAATTTGGGAGGAAGCGCGCAACATCATACGCTTCAATACTACGCCCATATGACTGTTATCGACTTTGCCGAGAATTTCTCCCAGCACTTCTTCGAACGGCACACTGACAAATAACACGCGTTGCGAGCTGCCGTACTTCTTCCAGATGAAATGCGCGACTTCCATGACGCCCAATTCGTGTGCACGCCCACCCAGGTTGAAGAAGCAGAAATGCGCCATCAGGCCGCGGCGCATGATCTGGTAGGCGGCGACGGTGGAATCGAAGCCGCCGGACATCAGCACCAGCGTCTGCTCCAGCGCACCCAGCGGATATCCGCCAATACCGTTGTGTTGGCTATGGATCACGAACAACCGTTGGTCGCGAACTTCGATGCGCACTTCGATTTCAGGCTTTTTCAGGTCAATCCCGGCGGCACCGCACTGTCGGCGCAACTGGCTGCCGACATATTTCTCGATGTCAATCGAGCTGAACGGGTGCTTGCCGGCACGCTTGCAACGCACCGAAAAAATCTTCCCGGCCAGCGCATCACCGTAGTGCTGCTTGCACTTCTCGACGATGTCATCGAAGTCACCCAGCGGGTACTCGTCGATTTGCAGGAAATGCGCAATGCCCGGCATGCAGCTCAGGCGCTCACCCATCTCCTTCAGGGCCTTGGGCTCGCTGACACGGGTCTCCAGCTCGAGATTGTCCCACACGCCGTTCACCACCACAGCCGGGTCCAGATCGCGGAGCACGGCACGGATGTTCTTGGCCAACTGGCGGATAAAACGCATCCGTACCGGGCGGCTCTTGATGGTGATCTCTGGAAAGACTTTTACGATTAATTTCATGGAAACAGCGCGCGCGAGGCCTGCCGAAAAAGGGGGGCGCGGATTATAGCGGAAATTGCTCAAGGTTTAACCAGTTAATATGCAGAAGGTTTTGCGCGCACCAAAACGGGTCATTTATTGAAACGAGCGCCACATTGTAGGGCGGTATTTTCCGCATTAAGGTGCTTTACCGCCTTAAAAGCGTGAATTCGGGGCAAAAATCCCATGGTGGGGCACTGGCATGCAATTTGCTCCCTTGTGAGGCAGGTTGCCTTGGCAGAGTATTCGCGCCGGCATCACAAACATCTAAGGGCATCCACTACCAGCCCTAATCCACCCGGAGGACACTATGTCGAAGTCGGTTCAACTCATCAAAGATCATGACGTCAAGTGGATTGATCTGCGCTTCACAGACACCAAGGGCACTCAGCACCACGTGACCATGCCGGCTCGCGACGGGCTGGATGAAGACTTCTTCGAAGTCGGCAAGATGTTCGACGGCTCCTCCATCGCTGGCTGGAAAGGCATTGAAGCTTCCGACATGATCCTCATGCCGGACGACAGCACTGCCGTACTGGACCCGTTCACCGAAGAGCCGACCCTGATCCTGACCTGCGACATCGTCGATCCTTCGAGCATGCAAGGCTACGATCGCGACCCACGTGCGATCGCCAAGCGCGCTGAAGAACACCTGAAAGCCTCCGGCATTGGCGACACCGTATTCTGCGGTCCGGAGCCAGAGTTCTTCATCTTCGACCAGGTGAAGTTCAAGTCCGACATTTCCGGCTCTATGTTCAAGATCTACTCCGAACAAGGTTCGTGGATGTCTGACCAGGACATCGAAGGCGGTAACAAAGGTCACCGTCCAGGCGTCAAAGGCGGCTACTTCCCGGTTCCACCGTTCGACCACGACCACGAAATCCGTACCTCCATGTGCAACGCACTGGAAGAAATGGGCCTGACCGTCGAAGTTCACCACCACGAAGTGGCAACTGCCGGCCAGAACGAAATCGGCGTCAAGTTCAACACCCTGGTGAAGAAAGCCGACGAAACCCAAACCCTGAAGTACGTCGTGCACAACGTAGCCGATGCCTACGGCCGCACCGCTACCTTCATGCCTAAGCCCCTGTACGGCGACAACGGTTCGGGTATGCACGTTCACATGTCCATCTGGAAAGATGGCAAGAACACCTTCGCAGGCGAAGGTTATGCCGGCCTGTCCGATACCGCCCTGTACTTCATCGGCGGCATCATCAAGCACGGTAAGGCCCTGAACGGCTTCACCAACCCGGCGACCAACTCCTACAAGCGTCTGGTTCCAGGCTTCGAAGCTCCGGTCATGCTGGCCTACTCGGCCCGTAACCGTTCCGCCTCGATCCGTATTCCTTACGTGTCGAGCCCGAAAGCCCGCCGTATCGAAGCGCGTTTCCCGGATCCGGCTGCCAACCCGTACCTGTGCTTCGCCGCACTGATGATGGCTGGCCTGGACGGCATCCAGAACAAGATCCACCCTGGCGACGCAGCTGACAAAAACCTGTACGACCTGCCGCCTGAAGAGGCGAAAGAGATCCCACAAGTTTGCGGCAGCCTGAAAGAAGCCCTGGAAGAGCTGGACAAAGGTCGTGCGTTCCTGACCAAAGGCGGCGTTTTCAGCGACGACTTCATCGACGCCTACATCGCCCTGAAAAGCGAAGAAGAAATCAAGGTTCGTACCTTCGTACACCCACTGGAATACGAGCTGTACTACAGCTGCTGATCCGGTAGCGCCTGCGCAAGCGGCGTGACAAAGAGGCCTCCTTCGGGAGGCCTTTTTTTTGTAGGCAACTTCTCACGCAGGGGGTCCATGTTTCCCCGGGCATTCACGGCAACGTCCGGCATAAAAAAATATCGGCTAACCGTAGCCTGTACCGTCTTGAACTCAAAGGACGGCAACATGAAACCCTCCATGCTCACCCCCCTATTTACCGCCCTCATCGCCCTTGCCCTACAGGGCTGTAGCAACTCAGCGTCCACAGTAGCGATCGAACGCAAAGTCCTGTTGCAAAGCAGCGCCTCCTGGGACAGCACGCCTTACACCCATTACCCTTACGCCGAACCACAACTCTCGGTGCTTAAACTGAAAATTCCGGCCAATACGCAACTTCCATGGCATCGCCACGCCATGCCAAATGCGGCGTATGTCCTCAGCGGGGAGCTGACGATAGAAAGCAAGGAAAGCGGCCAGGTTCGACGCGTCAAGCAAGGCGAAGCGGTGGCCGAAATGGTCAATATCACCCACCGCGGAGTCACCGGCGAGGAACCAGTAGAACTTATCGTGTTCTATGCTGGCAGCGAGGGTATTCCTTTGTCGGAGTAATTTTTTGCTGCTCACAGGGAGCCTGAATGCGACCATTCTTATTATTTCTTGGGCTTTTATCAGGCTTCCCTGCAACGGCCCAGATCTACAAATACACCGATGCTGCCGGCAACACGGCCTACAGCAATCAACCACCCGATGGAGTAAGCGCTCAGACGGTTGATTTACCCCCGCTTAACAGCGTCGATCGTCAACCGCCCAACGAACCTCCTGCGCCCACCCCCATCCGCAACCGCGAGCAGATAAACAGCACCTACGAGACTCTTGAGCTGACTGGCGTGCCCAACGACGGGGCCTTGCGCGCCAACAACGGCACCTTCACGGTCAACGTGCTGATCAAACCACGCCTGCAAGGCTCGCATCTGTTCAGGTTGTTACTGGACGAGCAACCCTATGGCCAGCCAGGCAACGTTCCGAGCCTTCAACTGGTAAACATCGATCGCGGCCTGCACAGGCTCGCCGTTCAAGTGATCGACGGCGACACGGTCATACAACAAAGTCCCACCGTGACCTTTACCTTGCAGCGAGTGCACAAGCGTTGAAAGCCTGGCCGCATTTTCGCTTCTTTTAACCTTGCACAGGTTTACGCACTATATTGGTGCGATTAGTTGCACGGCGTTCCAGTCACAGCCCATTTTGGTTCGAAACTACCCGCGAAAGCTGGCAGAACGCCACGCAATCGAGCGTCAAACGCCTGTTTCAGGGGTTTAGCGCTTCTTTTCGGAGCCTTGGTTTGGTTTTTGCATTTTCCTCGCATCAGCTCTTTATTCATGCGCCAAAAGAGGTCCTGAATGACCATCAGCGACGCACTACACCGCTTGCTGCTCGACAACCTGACCACCGCCACCATCCTGCTCAACGCCGAGTTGCGCCTTGAGTACATGAACCCCGCGGCGGAGATGCTCCTGGCCATCAGCGGCCAGCGCAGCCATGGGCAGTTCATCAGCGAGCTGTTTACCGAATCCACCGAAGCGCTCAACTCTTTGCGCCAGGCGGTCCAGCAGGCGCACCCGTTCACAAAACGCGAAGCAATGCTCACTGCCCTCACCGGCCAGACCTTGACGGTCGATTACGCGGTAACACCGATCCTGAGCAATGGCGACACGCTGCTTCTGCTCGAAGTCCATCCCCGCGACCGCTTGCTGCGCATCACCAAGGAAGAGGCCCAGCTGTCGAAGCAGGAAACCAGCAAGATGCTGGTGCGGGGCCTGGCCCATGAAATCAAGAATCCGCTGGGCGGTATTCGCGGCGCGGCACAGCTGCTGGCCCGCGAACTGCCGGAAGAAAGCCTGCGTGACTACACCAACGTCATCATTGAAGAGGCCGACCGCCTGCGCAACCTGGTCGATCGCATGCTCGGCTCGAACAAGTTGCCATCACTGGCCATGTGCAACATTCACGAAGTGCTGGAACGCGTCTGCCATCTGGTCGAGGCCGAGAGCCAGGGCTGCATCACGTTGGTGCGCGACTACGATCCGAGCATTCCAGACGTCCTGATCGATCGGGAACAAATGATCCAGGCCGTGCTGAATATCGTGCGCAATGCGATGCAGGCCATCAGCAGCCAGAATGAGCTGCGCCTGGGCCGCATCAGCCTGCGCACCCGCGCCATGCGCCAGTTCACCATTGGCCACGTGCGCCACCGCCTGGTGACCAAGATCGAAATCATCGACAACGGCCCGGGCATTCCTGCGGACCTTCAGGAAACCATCTTTTTCCCCATGGTCAGCGGCCGTCCGGACGGTACCGGGCTGGGCCTGGCCATTACCCAGAACATCATCAGCCAGCACCAGGGCTTGATCGAATGTGACAGCCACCCCGGCCACACCACATTCTCGATCTTTCTGCCACTGGAACAAGGAGCCACATCGACATGAGCCGTAGTGAAACCGTGTGGATCGTCGATGACGACCGTTCTATCCGTTGGGTCCTGGAAAAAGCCTTGCAGCAGGAAGGCATGACCACGCAAAGCTTCGACAGCGCCGATGGCGTGATGAGCCGCCTGGCGCGCCAGCAGCCGGACGTGATCATCTCCGACATCCGCATGCCTGGCGCCAGCGGCCTGGATCTTCTGGCGCGGATTCGCGAGCAACACCCACGGCTGCCAGTGATCATCATGACAGCGCACTCCGATCTGGACAGCGCTGTCGCGTCCTATCAAGGCGGAGCGTTTGAATACCTGCCCAAGCCGTTCGATGTCGACGAAGCGGTTTCCCTGGTCAAGCGTGCCAACCAGCACGCTCAGGAACAACAAGGCCTGGAAGTGCCGGTCACACTGACCCGCACCCCGGAAATCATCGGCGAAGCACCCGCGATGCAGGAAGTGTTTCGCGCCATCGGGCGCTTGAGCCACTCCAACATCACCGTGCTGATCAACGGCGAATCCGGCACCGGTAAAGAACTGGTGGCGCACGCCCTGCACCGCCACAGCCCGCGCGCCGCTTCGCCATTCATTGCACTGAACATGGCAGCGATCCCCAAGGACCTGATGGAATCCGAGTTGTTCGGCCATGAAAAAGGCGCGTTCACCGGTGCCGCCAACCTGCGCCGCGGTCGATTCGAACAGGCGGATGGGGGCACGCTGTTCCTCGATGAAATCGGCGACATGCCGGCCGACACCCAGACTCGTTTGCTGCGGGTCCTGGCCGATGGCGAGTTTTACCGCGTCGGTGGTCACGTCCCGGTCAAAGTCGATGTGCGGATCATTGCCGCCACGCACCAGAACCTGGAAACCCTGGTGAATGCCGGGAAATTCCGTGAAGACTTGTTCCACCGCCTCAACGTGATCCGCATCCACATACCGCGCCTGTCGGACCGTCGCGAAGACATCCCGACCCTGGCCAAGCACTTCCTCAGCCGTGCAGCGCAGGAACTGGCGGTCGAGCCGAAGCTGCTGAAAAACGAAACCGAGGAGTATCTGAAAAACCTGCCATGGCCGGGCAACGTGCGCCAACTGGAGAACACTTGCCGCTGGATCACCGTGATGGCCTCGGGTCGCGAAGTGCATATCGGCGATTTGCCACCGGAGTTGCTGAGCCTTCCGCAGGATTCGGCCCCGGTGACCAACTGGGAACAGGCGCTACGCCAGTGGGCCGACCAGGCACTGGCTCGCGGTCAATCCAGCCTGCTGGATAGCGCCGTACCGACTTTCGAGCGGATCATGATCGAAACTGCCCTCAAGCACACCGCCGGCCGCCGCCGCGATGCCGCCGTGTTGCTGGGCTGGGGGCGAAACACCCTGACTCGCAAGATCAAGGAACTGGGGATGAAGGTTGATGGTGGGGATGATGATGAGGGGGATGAGGGTTAATCAGCCTTAGTTCTTCACTGACCGTCACACCCAATTCGCGAGCAGGCTCGCTCCCACAGTGGATTTGTAGTGTTCTCACTATCGAGTGAACGCTACCGAACCTTGTGGAAGCGAGCCTGCTCGCGAAGCTTTTTGGGCTCACGTGCACCGCCGGAAGGCACCGTGAACCGCAATCGCGCACGGCAACTGCTCCTAAATCCCGCCTCCGTTCGCAATCGAACCCCTATCGAAGAAACACGAAAACCCCGGATTACGGGGCTTTCAGCTTTACTACGCGACTTTCTGTTTCAACTTGTTAAAACCTGGCACGCCCCCTGCAATAGTCTCATCAGTGATGCAGATCACCACCCAGTTTCGGGGACCTTGGTACAGGCAGGCCGGGGATTCCCCTCTTTACACCGGGCTCATACCGCACAAGCGACGAGCCTCCCAGTTTTGGGGTCCTTGGTACAGGCAGGCCGGGGATTCCCTCTTTACACCGGGTTCAAGCGCAATGCGCGAGCCCTCCCGTTTTGGGGACCTTGGTACAGGCAGGCCGGGGATTCCCTCTTTTATTGCTCCCGGAGATGGATCTCCAGCCGCCAGCGGTCATCGACCTCGCTACCGGCCCACTCACCCTGAAGGGGACGGGCCGCCACCAGCGTCAACAACAATCCCCCGTCACTCAAGCGCACCCGCCAGTTCACATCCTTGCCATTGAGCTTGAGCTGGCCTTTTTGCGCCTTGCCTTGAGCTTCGAACAACAACGCAACACTGCCTTCCACGATCTCGCCGTGGGTCTTGGGCTCATTGTTGAACCACACCACCAAGCCGTCGCTGGTCACTTCGATCTGTTGCAATTCGCTGGGGTCTGGGGTGGTCAGACGACCGATCATCAACCCCACCATGACCCCCACAATTGCCAGCGAAGCCATCACACGCGGGAATAGTTTCGAACGAGGGTCGGCTTGCGGCGTAGAATGCCGCTCATCTCTACCTTCGGAGCCGTGCATGTTTCACGTCATCCTTTTCCAACCAGAAATTCCGCCGAACACCGGCAACGTTATCAGGCTGTGCGCCAACAGTGGCTGCCACCTGCATTTGATCGAACCGCTGGGCTTTGAGATGGACGACAAGCGCCTGCGCCGGGCGGGCCTCGACTACCACGAGTATGCCACCTTGCAACGTCACGCGGACCTGGCCAGCTGCCTGGAAAGCCTCGGTCATCCACGCTTGTTCGCCTTCACCACAAAGGGCTCGCGGCCGTTTCACGACGCCAGCTTCACCCCTGGTGACGCCTTCCTGTTCGGTCCGGAAAGCCGCGGCCTGCCAGCCGAGGTGCTCGACGCTTTGCCCGCTGAACAACGCCTGCGCCTGCCGATGCGCGAAGGCTGCCGTAGCCTGAACCTGTCCAATACCGTGGCCGTCGCCGTGTACGAAGCCTGGCGGCAGAACGACTTCAAATAACACCACGCCCCCCTGTAGGAGCTGCCGAAGGCTGCGATCTTTTGATTTTTAAGATCAAAAGATCGCAGCCTTCGGCAGCTCCTACTCGAAGGTTTCGTTTGCTCCATGAAAAA